>JARGFK010000109.1 GCA_029211065.1 Desulfobacterales bacterium | reverse complement strand
GCAACAGGGTGTCTTGGCTCCTCCATAACCGCATACTACACCATGTGGTCGGTTGAGTAAAGTGCATACCCACTTTATTTTTTTATAATGGTTGTAAATCTGGCCCTATACGCGTGATCGTGCAGATGGCTGAGCCCGAAATACGGTTTTTACCCCGTTTCATAAGGAAAGATAAAACGGGTATAATTGATCAATTATTCGGAGTATTCTATTGACATGAAAATAAGTGTCAAAGGTATGCTACGGGGCAGGTGATATATCTGACTTTAGATATTGTTTTGTTTCGCTCTTTCTCATAGCGTCCTTCTTGTGTGTGTTATTTTTTTCTTGGCGAACTTAAACATATCACACATTGGAGGACGCTGTTCTTAATTTCTAAGATAAAGGTCTCATATTAAGGCGTTGAAAATATGACAGACATGCAGAGAAAGCTGACATCGGAGTATGATCGAATATGGCTTGATCATCTGGCGAGGGATGATTCTGATGAGACTGTTCTTAACCGGATGGCCGACAGGAAGGAGTACTACGATATCATTCAAAAATATATCAGCAGGACGGAGGCCCCGATGGTCATGGAGATTGGATGCGGAACGGGAATTGATATCAATTTGATCAAGAAAAGGAATAGAACAATCACGGCCGTGGGGTCTGACATCTCGGAAAAAAGCATTCAGGTAGCCTTGAAGATCTGTAGGGATTTTGGAAATCTGATGGTTCTTTTTGTGGGAGACACTCTCATGCTCCCCTTGAAGAGCGAAACAGTAGACATATTGTTCAGCCAGGGGCTCGTGGAGCATTTTAAGGACCCTGAAGCGGTCATTGCGGAACAGGTGAGGGTTTTGCGTAACGGTGGTATCCTTATTGTAAACGTTCCTCAAAAATACACCGGTTATACCGTGATGAAAAAAAGACTAATGAGAGAGGGGAAATGGGCTCTGGGCTGGGAAAAGGAGTTCTCTTACCGGGATCTGAAGCAAATCGGGAATAATCTGGGGCTCATTGAAAAAAATGTCTTTGGCTCTCAATACTGGAAATCCTGGGGAGAACCCGCCTTTGTGTTAAGAGACCTGTTGAATAAGATTCGAAGGAGAACACCGCTAAGGGTTTTTCCTCCTTTTCAGACGATGGCAGGGCTTTACAATGCGCTTTGGGGAAAACTTGAAACGCGGTGGGGTCATTACTTTCTGAAGAATATTGTGATTGTCTTTCAAAAGGGTACAGATGAAAATTTTGCATCTTAATGGTGCCGCTTCGGGTGGAGGAATTGAGCAATACCTGGGACAGCTGTTCAAAGAATTGGGATCACGGGGACACCAGAACCTCCTTATATACGGCGATCGTGCACCTGAAGATGCTTTTTCAAAGGAAGAAGCTCGACATATTGAAGGGATCACCCGGGTGGCATGCGGTGATCTGGATACAAAGATTGAGAAAGTAAAAGAGATTTTTAAATCATATGACCCTGATCTGGTTTTTGTTCATCAGGTGTTGAATGCCGCACTGATAGATTTTGTGACAAGGCGGAAGCCTTCAATTCGATTCGCCCACGGCTACAAATTGATTTGTCCCGACGGCCGCAAAACGCTCAAATCAGAGGGCAGGCTCTGTGGCTATCCTTTGGGATATTCCTGTCAGATACATGCCTATCAATACAGATGCATGCCCAGAGACCCCTTCAAAGGCTTCCGGCTGCTCCGTAACTCCAAAAGGATAGTAAGGATGCATCGACAGAGGAGCCACATGGTGGTTGCAAGCAGCTTCATGAAATCCATGCTTCTACAAAACGGATTTGAGGAAGACAGGATCAGCATTATACCGTACTTCACCCATGCTCCCGATTCCGTGGATTACCCTCCCATTAACGCTGAACCCTTAATAATCTGTGTGGGAAGGGTCATAAAGGAAAAGGGGATGCACCATCTCATAAAGGCATTATCTTCGGTTCATCAAAGGGCAAGGTTGATAATTGTGGGGGACGGGCCCGATTTGAAAGGACTCGAAGGCCTTGGAAAAGACTTGGGCCTATCCGAGCGCATCGACTTCAAGGGATGGCTTTCCCACGACAGGCTGGACCGTCTATACCGCGAGTGCTCAATAGCGGTGGTACCCTCGGTGTGGCCCGAGCCCTTCGGTATTGTGGGGATCGAAGCCATGGCTTACCAGCGTCCGGTTATAGCCTGCAATGTTGGCGGCATATCGGACTGGCTCAATCATGAAGAAAACGGATTTCTTGTAAAGGTCGGGGATGAGGGTGCGATAGCAGAGAAGATCAACTTCCTTATAGAGAACCCAGAGGCCGCAAAAAGAATGGGGGAGGAGGCGAGGGTTTTTGCGAAAAATCGCTTCAGTGTTGAGGCTCATATGGGGCCGCTTTTGTCTCTTTTCAAGAAGCTGACTGGAGATTTATAGAAAGCTAATGATATCAAAGTCTTCAGCGCATTGGTCGATATTTGAAAAAGTGAGAGTGGTGCTGGATCGTTATAAAGACTGCGCATCAGGAACCCTTTTGGATATCGGCTGTGGAACAAAACCGTTTCAGGAGGTTTTTGAAGGTAAAGTAAGGCATTACCTTGGCGTGGACATCCCTTCTAAAATTAAAAGAGGAAATCTCAGAGAGCGGGCGGAGACCATTGATATATACGGTGATTGCCTGAACCTGCCGGTAAGGGCTTCATCTGTGGACACCGTTTTCTGCTCTTTTGTAATTGAACACATTTTCGAATATGATCAGCTTATGGATGAGGCTTGGAGAGTGCTCAAGAAGGGTGCGCACCTCTACTTGGTATCCCCCCTTTTGGTGGCAATTCATGAAACACCTTATGATTTCTTCAGGTTTACTGAACACTCCCTGAAAAGAATCGCCGAGAAACATGAATTCGAGACGCTTCACATTGTCCCTGCCGGCGGTGAATTCCTGTTCTGGGGGAATCGCATTGCAGCACATATACACAAAATCCACAGGGTCCCAGTGACAAGAAGGGTAGTTGAAGGGATTTCGTATCTGGTACAGAGGCTCTCGTTGTGTCTGGACAATAAAACAGGCGAAAATTCATTTATATGCAATTACCTGTGTGTTTTCAGAAAGAAATAACAGGAGAGGGAATTGATTAATTTTAGGCCAAGAAGGGCATAAATACACTCGGCATGAAAATAGCGGTATTCTGTACAAACTACCCTCCTTCACGTCAGGAGGGAGGAGTTTCACACTACACGCAAATCCTGTGCAGGCACCTTTCAGACAAGGGCTGGGAGATCTTTGTGGTGACGGATGACGCCTATTTAGGCGACGGAATGGACGGCCCCGTAAAAGTCTTAAAATTCCAAAGACCCTGGACGCACGGGGTCAGAAAAAGAATTTCGAAGGTGCTGATGGCCTATGGCGTGGATATGATAAATCTTCAGTATTCACCTCCCATGTACGATCCCGTTTTCAGGATTGCCTGGTCCTGGATGACCAGGCGTTTTGCCACGTGCGTTAGCTTTCACACCTTGTGGGGAGGTCCCAGAATCAATTATCCGATGGCCCTTTCTTTTCTTTGCGGTGCGGACGGCATTATAGCCACCAATTCTGAGATAATGTATCTCTTGAAGAGATATCTGCGTCCTTTTCTTCGAAAGACAAGGCATATCCCCATAGGGGCGAACATTGAACCCGAAGGCACTTCAGAGGACTTTCATAAGGCTTCGCGACGATACGGGCTGGACCCTGAGATGCCGGTGCTCGCATACTTCGGCATGTCCTATCAGGGTAAGGGCATGACCATCCTTTTTGAGACGACCCGCATGCTCCTGGAAAGGGGGCATCAAATCCAGCTTCTGGTCATAGGAGGAGGCATCTCGGATGT
The DNA here is from genome assembly GCA_029211065.1 of Desulfobacterales bacterium. Lineage (NCBI taxonomy): Bacteria > Pseudomonadati > Thermodesulfobacteriota > Desulfobacteria > Desulfobacterales > Desulfobacterales bacterium. Next base: position 11,459 of record JARGFK010000109.1, on the reverse strand, counting down.
CCCCGAATATATAGATGAGAAGAGAAGGCTGATTTCCAAGCTCGGAATAGAAGGGCGAGTCATATGGACCGGCAGGATTCCGGCCCAGGATGTATCCGCTCTTCTCGATGGAAGCCGCCTGGCTCTACTGCCCTACGATTCGGGCGTGAGCGATAGGCGCGGCAGCCTCATGGCGGCCCTGGCCCATGGCAAGGCCGTAGTCACCACCAGACCCGCCGTGCCTGTTAGGCTTTTTAAAAACCGAGAAAACATGATCTGGCCCGAAACCGATGAAGCGGAAGCCCTTGCCGGGGCTGTGAGCGATGTACTTGAGAATCAGGCGCTGCTGGGTAGGCTGGAAAAGGGTGCCAGGGAGCTTGCAGGGCATTATAAGTGGCCGGGGATAGCCGTGCAGACAAAGGACTTCTTTCAGGACATTGTGGTCCGGAAAAGGCGATCACTTTAATAATCAACGGGGGTAACATGCGCATCCTTGTGCTGACACCCACATTCCTTCCAGCCCTCGGCGGTGCCGAACTGGTGATACTTCAGGTTTTTCGCAGGCTCGCCCGGCGTCACACCGTCCTGGTTCTGACTCCTCACCTGTCCCAAAAGATTCTGGAGAGCAGCAGTTCGAAGGAATATGACAGATTGATAAATTTTAAGGTAAGCCGCTATCATGACAGGCTGACCATGTTCAGGGTGAGGGGACACCGACTTACCCGCGGACTGATTCCTCCCTTTTCCCTGTCGGCCGTTTCGGCCGTAAAGCGGGCTGCGGGGGAATTCAGGCCCCATGTTATGAACGTCCACTATGTAATGCCCACAGGTCTTGCGGGCCTTTACGCCCAGAGATTTCTCAGAGTTCCCTGCGTCATCACATATAACGGCCGCGATGTGCCAGGACCCGGGGTCCCGCCCTTGTGGAAATACTGGCACAGGTTCGTCGGCCTTGGCTGTGCGGATATGACTTTCGTGTCAGGATACTGCCGGGACGTTATCTACGGTTCATCTTCCCATCACGGCCATGTAATCTATAACGGAGTCGAGGAGCCGGTCCCTGTCTCTTATGAACAGCTGGCCTCTTTTCGAGCGAGGTTTGACATACCCCGAAAGGCCCCGGTTCTATTTGCGTTGCAGCGGGTGGACGCCCTCAAGCGGATCGACGTTATCATCAGAAGCATGCCCGGGATCCTTACCCGTGAACCGGAAGCGCGTCTGATCATAGGTGGAAAGGGAGAGGATCTTGAACGTCTTAAATGCCTCGCTGTTGAACTGGGGATTGAAGGCAGGGTGATCTTTCCCGGATTCATTCCCGACGGCGAGATACCCGTGTATCAGATGGCGGCGGACCTGTTCCTGTTTCACTCCACGTTCGAAACATTCGGGATTGTCTTGGCCGAGGCCATGAACTATGAAAAGGCCGTGGTATCGGTATCAAATACGGCAATAAGGGAGGTCGTCGACAACGGTCACACCGGCCTCCTTGTACCCACTCTTGACCACCGGGCCTTTGCTCAAGCGGTCCTGGAGCTGATCAGGGACAGGCCCCAGCGGGAAGAGATGGGAAGGAGAGGATACGAGAAGGTGAAGCGGCTGTTCCTCTGGGACGCCATTGCCGGACAGTATGAGTCGGTACTTGAATCGGCCGCGTTCGGGGAGAGCCTCCCCTGATGGAGAACCGGCAGACGGGCAAAGGAGACAAGGGAGGGGCGTTGGGTATTATTAGAGTGGCATATCTCTTCAATCATTCCTTCTTTTTGGGAGGAGGAGAGATCAGTTTCTTGGAACTCATAAGGAGTGTCGACAGGAGGCGTATTGATCCCGTGGCATTGGTGCCTGAAGAGGGCGAGATTGCCGTCCAGCTGAGGAGTTTCGGTATTACTGTCCGCTCATGCAGTATTCCTTCCCTCAGGCGAATGCCAAAAGGAGCTCCTTTTGGCTCGCTTTTCAGGCTTGTGAGGATTATCAGGGGTAGCGGGGTACATTTTTTGCATGTGAACGGGTCTAGAGCCTGCCTTTACGGAGGGCTTGCAGGTCGCATGCTGGGTATTCCGGTTATATGGCACGTGCGCGAGACCATCAGAGACATTTTTTTCTATGACGGATTCCTTGCTTTGCTGGCCGGAATCATAGTGTGTGTTTCAAGGGGGGTCCAGGTTACGCGGTTTGGTAGATTCGGGAACAGGATAAAAAACAGGACCGTGGTGGTATATAACGGTGTGGATACCAGGAAATTCAAAAGGAACCAAATAGCGAGACAGAGGTTCAGAGAGAAACTAGGCGTAAAGGACGAAATTCTTTTCGGTATCGTGGGAAGCATCTTGCCGCTTAAGGGTCAGGACTTCTTTTTGAAAGGACTGATCAGAGCAATACAAAGAAAACCGGGTCTTCCGGTAAAGGTCCTGATCATTGGGCGAACAGTGGATCTCGCATATTATGCAATGATCCGCAGGCTTGTTTCGGACATGGGCCTGGACGGTCATGTCCATTTTCGTGATTTTTACGAGAACATCAGAAACGTTTTTTCCGGGCTCGATGTCTTTGTTTTGCCCTCCTCAAGGGAAGGCTTCAGCAGATCGCTTTTAGAGGCCATGAGCGTAGGATTGCCGGTCTTGGCCTCCAGAATAGGCGAGATTGAAGAGGCCGTAACTGATGCCATTAACGCAATTCTTGTCGATTTCAATGACTTGGAGGGAATGGCTTCTGCTATTATTAAGTTAACGGAAGACGCGAGGCTGAGAAGTCGTTTGGCCGAAAAGAACAGAAAGAGGGCGATGGAGAACTTTGATCTGCAGTCCCACGCAAGATCGATTGAAGGGGTTTATTCTAAGCTGTTGTCCGGGGGGGGACCATGAGGGTTGTTCGCAAAAGAGTCCTCGTAGACGCTCGCGAGTTCGTTCTCGGTAGATTTACTGGAATAGGAAGAGTCCTGAAAGGAATAGTTGAGGCCTTGGCAGAGAGTCCTGTTGTGGATGAAATTGTTCTTGCCACACATATGGCAGGCGCCATTCCTTCAAGTGTTAGGAACCTTGAAAAAATCAGGGTCCAGGAGATCCCCAAGTCTTTTTTGAAAACAGAGAAGGCTTTAGCTCATTTATCAAAAACGGATTTTAAACTTTATTTTAGCCCGTATCCAAAGCTGCCCCTGTTTGGTTGTCACTGCTCCGCCGTTAATATCGTCCATGACGTTCTTGACCTGACACACCCTGCTTACAGGAGACGGGTCAAGGTCTTTCTCGATATGCACAGGGTCAAGAACGCCATTAAAAGGGCAGATCTTACCTGGTACGATTCCTTATGGAGCATGGAAGAGACAAAGAACCTGATAGGTTTTGTAGGAAAAAACCCGAAAGTTAGACCCCTTGGTATAGATGTAAGATTCACTGTGGAAAGAGAAGAGAATGAATATGGAATTCTGAAAAAATATGATCTTCAACCTGGATATATTTTGGTTGTTGGCAATGGGCTGTCTCATAAGAATCCTGGTGTGCTGTTACGAATATCAGATAATATGTCCAGAAGATTGGTATTTGTTGGGGTTTCAGAGAGAAGTCAGAATTACTGGAAAAGGCGTTATCCTGAAGCCAAGGCCGTATGGGTGAAGTATGTTGAGGAAGAAGATCTACCCTCGCTCATAAGATTTGCTTTTTGTCTTGCACAACCTTCTACAGCTGAAGGATATGGCTATCCACCTTTGGAGGCCATGGCCTGCGGCGTTCCGGCTATTGTAAGCAACATCCAGGTATTGGTTGAAACCACCGGGGAAAATGTGTTGGTGGCAAACCCAGAAGACTCTCGGGCGTGGTTAGAGGCATTTGATAAATTGGAAGATCAAAGTGAGCGTAAAACCTATATAGACAAAGGGTTAAAATGGGTTAAGCCCTTACAAGGTAGAGAAGGCTGGAAAAACCATATCGCTGATATTGAAGAAGTTCTGGAGGGAAAGAAATGAAAAAGGCGCTTATCACCGGGATCACCGGTCAGGACGGAAGTTATCTTTCGGAACTGCTGCTTGAGAAGGGGTACGAAGTTCATGGGATCGTTCGGCGGGTGGCCCTTGAGCACCCTCAGGCTCGTATGTGGCGTCTTCGCCACCTCCAGGATCAACTTCATATCCATAGCGCTTCCATGGAAAGTTATGCCAGCATCTTTAACACCGTTTCCGAGATCAAACCGGACGAATGTTATCATCTGGCCGCCCAGAGTTATGTTTCCTATTCATTTGAAGATGAGTTTTCGACCATCAATACGAATCTCAACGGCACTCACTACATCCTGTCCGCCATTAAACGGCAAGCCCCAGACTGTCGTTTTTATTTCGCCGCTTCCAGCGAGATGTTTGGAAAAGTTCAACAAACACCTCAAAATGAAAACACACCCTTTCATCCCCGTTCGCCGTATGGAATATCCAAAATGGCAGGATATGAATTGACCCGCAACTACAGAGAGGGGTACGGTCTGTTTGCGCTTTCGGGAATCTTATTCAACCATGAATCCCCCCGAAGAGGGGCTGAATTTGTTACGCGAAAAATTTCGTCGGGGGCCGCGAAAGTAAAATTGGGAATTGAAAAAGAAATCCGGCTCGGCAATCTTGAGGCAAAACGCGACTGGGGGCACGCCCGCGACTATGTCAGGGCCATGTGGCTCATGCTTCAGCAGGATGAACCCGAGGATTATGTGGTCGCAACCGGAGAGTCTCACTCTGTCAGAGAATTTCTGGAAGTCGCTTTCAGTTATGTCGGTCTGGATTATCAGGATTATTTGGTTGTTGACGAAAACTTATATCGCCCCGCGGAAGTTCATATTCTTGAAGGAGATTCAGCCAAAGCCCGTGAAAAATTAAATTGGAAGCCCGTCGTCCTATTCGATGAACTGGTTAAAGAAATGGTGGACGGCGACATGAAATGGTATTCTCCGGGTGGAGCGGGAATTTAGTCCGGCCGAAAACCCCGGCCCGCCGGCAAAATTGTATGTTTTCCAAAGAGCCTGTATGAACCCTAAATATAATTTATGCGGGAAAAGTAATTTTAAGACGCTTGAAGATGACCAGCAGCCTTGCAGCGTTTTTAAGTGCAACAATTGTTCCCTCGTGTTTGTCCATCCGCAGCCTGACCGCGCGGCGTTAAAAAAAATACGATGACGGATATTATAAGGAATGGCTGAACAAGCAAAAGCATAAGCGCATAGGGATGTGGCAAAGAAGGGCAAGCAGGAATCATCAGGGTCAAAAAAGGCGGTCATTTATTGGATGTGAGATGCGGTGAAGGTTCTTTTCTGGCAGTCGTCCAAAAAGAGGGTTGGCGGGTCAGCGGAACCGAATTTTCGATGTTTGCAGCCAAACAAGCCGCTGATTTGCTGAACATCGATATTTTTTGCGGGAAACTGTCCAATGCCGGATTTCATGAGAATTCATTTGATGTTGTGACGATGTGGCATGTGCTGGAACATGTTGATGACCCCAAAAAATATCTCGAGGAGATACACCGGATATTAAAACCAAATGGGTTGTTTGTCTTTGCGGTTCCCGATAAGCCAATCACCGTAAAGACGTTGCAATAATGAAAAAGACGGTTTTTGAGTAAGAACCCTGACCAGACCTCAACGGTTAAGAAGCACAGCGTTTCAGCTCGGTTAATATGAGAAAATGCCCCTATTGCGATTCTTTCGGAAAATTAAAAATCCATGTGCATGGCAGACCCTATGGCCGCTGTTCGGCATGTGATCTGATTTACCAGGACCATCCGGCAACATCTGAGGAGGTGCTGGCGACTTACCGGGATGAATATTTCAACACCTGCGGGATCGACCAGGTCGGCGGATCGAGGGATATACTGTACGATCGTATCCTTGATATTCTTGAAAAAAGAAAGGGGATCGGGTTGCTGCTGGATGTCGGAACCGGCTGCGGGCATTTTATCGTCAGAGCCCGGCAAAAGGGCTGGCGGGCGAAAGGGATCGAACCATCATCCGATGCCATCCATGTGGCCGCAGGGGAAGGGCTCGATATCTTTTACGGCACCCTGCAGGAATATAGAGGTAATGATCGGTTTAACGTCATTACCCTTATCAATGTTCTGGACCATTGCGCTGCGCCGTGGCACGAAATCTGGCGTGCCAGGGAGCTGCTGAAATCCGGAGGAATTATATTTATCCGTATTCCAAACGGGTTTTTGCATTATCACATTTTCCGGACGGAATCCCTCTGCGGACTTGGGAAAGGGATTCAAAGGTATTTAATCTTCCATCATTATTCCCTTACGCCCCGATTTGTTGAAAAGCTGCTGAAGGACGCAGGCTTCTCAAAAATTTCAATTTTCAATTCAAGACCTTCGGCAGGAGACCCGCACCGGCTGTTTTTTAGCCCCGTTATCGCCCAAAGCGTAAAAAGTATGATTTATTATTTCTCTAAATTGGTTCAAGCCGTCAGTTTTAATAGTATTTTATTGGGCACTTCATTGGATGTAATCGCATATAAAGATAACGCGTCGGGTGCGTCAAGATGAACCGATCTGGCAAAAAAAACATTCTGATTGTTGCCGATGTTTCGATTGCAAACGTAATCGGCGGCGCCGAGCGGGTTTTATATGAACAGAGCGTTCGTCTGGCCCAACGGGGATATGGTGTTCATCTGATGACCCGCAGGCTGCCGTCGCATGGGAATAGCGAAGCATTTCTTGAGGGGGTCCGGGAATGGCGCTATGGCGTCAACCCCGCGAACCCCTTATCATTTCTGATGTCCACCTGGCAAAACAGCAAAAAGCTGTTCGCAACGCTTCAGGAACATAATCGTTTTGACGCCATCGTCATCCATCAGCCATTTTCAGCCGCAGGCGTGTTAACATCCCGGAGTGCGAAAGAAATAAAAAAGACTTATCTCTGCCTTTCTTTTTCATTTGAAGAATTTATATCCAGAAATAAAACACCTGCGAATGTGTCCGGACGGCTGCTCTATAGGATGCAGGTTCATGTCCGGAAATGGATGGAGAAACGGGTACTGCAGCACGCGGCTGAAATTATTGTGCTCAGCCAGTTTACCCGGGATAAATTGATAGAAGTTTACCGGACTTCTCCCGAGAAAATTTCGATCATTCCGGGCGGAGTAGATTTGCTGCGGTTTAAGCCGACCGATCATAAGAACAAAATCAGGCAAGGGTTGAAATTGCCGGATTCAAAAATAATGGTGTTTACGGTCAGAAATCTGGTCGCCCGCATGGGGCTGGAGAATTTAATCGAAGCCATGCAATCGGTGATTAGAAACGCTCCGGATATTTATCTGGTGATAGGTGGCGCCGGACCGCTCAACGGGCGGTTAACGAAAATGGCCGAACAGATAGGCGTCAATGATTGTATCCGATTTGAAGGGTTCATCCCGGAAGAAACTCTGCCGCACTATTATCAGATGGCAGACATGTTTATTCTGCCGACCAAAGAATTGGAGGGTTTTGGTTTGGTGACCCTGGAAGCGATGGCTTCGGGCGTTCCGGTTTTAGGAACCCCGGTTGGCGGAACAAAGGAAATTATGGGCCGATTTGATTCCAGTTTCATGTTCAAGGATTCGACGCCGGAATCAATTGCCGATTTGATAAAAGAGAAATATTATATCATTAAAAACAAACCCCATATCTGGAAGGAGATTTCAAAAAAGAGTCGATCTTTTGTTGAAGAAAATTATTCCTGGGACAAGCATGTCGAAGAATTGGAAAAACATTTATAGCTTAAGGTTACCATATGCCACGTCCATATAGAATAGAATATCTCGGAACATGATATCATGTAATGAACCGTGGGCGTCGGTCTGAATCCATATTTTTATTTTCAGGCGGAAGCGTTCTTTGAGGGCCTTCACTGGAGGCGATTGCAAGAAAGATAAGGGGTTAAGGGCAGATTTGAACCGGGAGAACTGAAAAACTCTTGGCATCAATTAACCGTCTGTCTGCGGTAACTAAAGTAAGATCGTATACAATGGCTGTTGCTGCCAGGAATCTATCGGCAGGATCCTGATGCGGAAGATTAATTTTACGGCTTTGGATTGCCACTTCCTGATTTATTGCCGCTTCTCGAAAGGGGAGTTTTTTAAACATCTTTCGTATGCTTTTTTCATGATCAGCCTTTATAACCACTCGCCCCTTTTCAGCAAGCAGTAAGATTTCCCAAACACTGATAGGGGAAAACCAGAGTTCATTTAATTCTTTTTTCAATTCTTCAGCAATCTTAGAGGGTAACTTCTCAGGCTCAGCAGCACTCCATAGAATTACATGTGTGTCGAGTAAGAATTTCAATCTTGTAATGCCTCCCAGTCCTTTTCGTTCAGGGCAGGTGAAATAATATCCCCGGAAATTCTAACCGTGTCTTTCATAGACCCTAACCATGACTCTGGCTTTTGAGGCGGGGGCGGAGGGGTTACCATAACAATCGGTTCTCCACGGCGAGTTATCAGAAGAGGTCGGCCTGTTTTTTTTACGTTATCCAAAAGTCGAAGGCAAGTTGCCTTAAATTTTGAAATTGTTACCTGTTCCAGCATTGTCCCTCCAGTTTTCTTTTAATTTTTTATTTTAAAATACCATGTCAACGCCTATAGTCAACTTAAAAAATTGGGAACCCCCCGCTGTATGTATTTGAATGTCCATTGACAAACATATACTATTACGTTATGAAATAATAAACAGAACTATTTATTATTTCATAACGTGAATTTATGGCTAAGAATAATTTCGCCAAATTGTTAAACGCCGAAGGCTCGTTTTTTTCGATTTCATCTCTCCAGGCCACCTTTAACATAACCAGAGAAAGCGCCAGAACCACTGCTTCCAGGCTCGTTAGAAGGGGTGTGCTTACAAGGCTTTGTCGCAATCTCTTTGTTCTTGCCGGCCGGAAATATTCTCTTTTTGCCTTGGCAAACGCGCTTTATCAGCCATCGGTGGTCTCACTTGAAACGGCTCTCAATTACTGGGGGCTTATTGTTCAGGACCCGCAGATGATTTTTTCTGTTGGTTTGGGAAGTTATCGATATAAAATCGATCATACCGATTTCATATATCGGCAAATTAATCCGTCTCTTTTCCGTTTTGGGCAAAAAAAGATTGATGACTTTTTTATTTCAGAGCCTGAAAAGGCTCTTTTGGATACACTTTATATGAAAAGCAAAGGCCTGGCGGACTTGCTTCCGGAAGACATAAATATGGACAAACTTGATAACGAACGGCTTGAATATTATTCTTTGTCTTACCCTGCCACAGTGAAAAAAATGATACCATTTTTAAAAAGAAAAAATGGGAGATAACCGATGCAGCTACAAAATATTATACGGTTTTGTTGGAGCTTCGATTTCCGGGGCCGGAAAGAAATTTTCATGTAAAGATTGAAGTCTCCACACGGGAGAAAGAGTTAGATACAACAATTTTGTCCCTCAGGGGTGTGGCAATTCTTACTCTTGAACCTTCCTTTTTAATGACAGAAAAGTTGCTGACCTTTATTGAGCGGCAAGCCGGTAGGGATATTTTTGACGCATGGTTTATTCTTAAAAATGGTTATCCCTTGAAAGAATCAATGATTATTAACGCCTGTGGCGACGAGCTAAGTTTTTATCAAATTGTTTTAGATAAGGTCAAAGCCGCCAATCCCAAAAAAATATATCGTGATACAGGAAAGCTTTTGGGACACGATTACAGAAACTGGATGAAGACAAGCTTTCTGGACGATTTTAAACGGCTTGTCATCAATAAGATTGACACATTTAAAATGGCCAACAGGTGAACATCCTTTTTGTTGCAGACGTTTCGATTGCAAACGTAATCGGCGGCGCCGAGCGGGTTTTATATGAACAGAGCGTTCGCCTGATTCATCGGGGATATGGTGTCCACGTGATGACCCGCAGACTCCCGTCGCATGCGGATAGCGAAGCATTTGCTGAGGGGGTCCGGGAATGGCGGTATGAAGTGAATCCCGCGAACCCTTTTTCATTTCTGATATCGACCTGGCAGAACAGCAAAAAGTTGTTTGAAACGCTTTAGAATCATAACCGCTTTGACGCCGTCATCATCCACCAGCCGTTTTCAGCCGCAAGCGTAATAACCTCCCGGCATGCGAAAGAAATTAAAAAAATCTATATCTGCCATTCCCTCTCATTTGAAGAATATATTTCACGAAATAAAAGACCTGAGAATTTATCCGGGCGACTGATCTACGGCATGCATGTTCAAACCCGAAAATGGATAGAGAAGCGGGCGCTGAAACATGCGGCTGAAATTATGGTTCTCAGCCAGTTTGCCCGGGATAAGTTAAAAGAAGTTTACCGGATCCCGCCCGGGAAAATCTCGATTATCCCCCCCGGGGGGGGGGGGGGGGGGTCGATTTAATGCGGTTCAAGCCGACCGACGATACGGAAAAAATCAGGCAAGCGTTGAAATTACCCGACTCTAAAATAATTTTGTTTACGGTCAGGAATCTGGTCGCCCGCATGGGGCTGGAGAATTTAATCAAAGCCGTGCAGTTGGTGGTCAGAAACGCTGCGGACATTTACCTGGTGATCGGGGGCGCCGGACCGCTCAGAGATCAGTTAGCGCGTATGGCCGAACAGTTGGGTGTCAATGATTGTATCCGATTTGAAGGGTTCATCCCGGAAGAATCTCTGCCGAACTATTATCAGATGGCAGACATGTTTATTTTGCCGACCAAAGAATTGGAAGGTTTCGGATTGGTGACACTGGAAGCGATGGCTTCAGGTGTTCCGGTTTTAGGAACTCCGGTAGGTGGAACAAAGGAAATCATCAGCCGATTTGATTCCAGTTTTATGTTCAACACCGATTTTCGCACCGGTTTTAACCGACAATTTTTATAAAGTTTTATGACCTGCATGTCAGCTGAACTTAAGTTCCAAATCGACTCCATCAAGCCACGAAAGGGTTTGTGGTAAGTTATGCCAAGGAACGGATCGCAATATCGGGTTATGCGCCTTTCGGGGATAGATGACGGTAATTTTGTTTCCCTCAAGGATTACATTCGCCTTTCCCTTGACAAAAAGCCGGTGGATCTTGGCGGCGTCGCAGCTTTCAAATCCTCTAAGCTTCTGAGCCAGCATGGTATAGAGGGTATCAGCGATCATCGTCATGATCACATCAAAGTGCACCTTGACCAGAATAGGGGAAGAAAGGGCATTGAGGTTGAAAAACTTGACCGCCTCAGAGATAACGTTTTCGACCCGCCACCTTCTGGCGTAATTGCCGACCAGCAATTCCAATGGTGTGTCGAAGTCATTGGAAATAAGAAAAGCGGGCTTCTCACGGCCGTTTCCCCGAAGGATCAGCTGTCGCAGATCGCCCTGATAATCTTTCAGCGTGATCAAAGATTCATGGACCAACGGATTGGGATACTTTCTTTTGGCATGGGGAATATGAATGCGTTGCCAAGGCTCAAGTGCCTCGATTTTATCCGCCATGTTCTTACACCGACGTCTGAGGGTAATAAAGCGTATCCCTTGC
>JARGFK010000108.1 GCA_029211065.1 Desulfobacterales bacterium | reverse complement strand
AACAGGGTGTCTTGGCTCCTCCATAACCGCATACTACACCATGTGGTCGGTTGAGTAAAGTGCATACCCACTTTTATTTAAAACCTAAGGGAAAATGTTTTCCTTCAAAATACAGGCATGTGCATATTGAAGGAAAACATTATTGTTGTCAAGCGTTTAATGGTTGTATTATGCCGGCAGGGAGAGCATGTCCAGCAGCTGCTCCCGGGTAAAGGATTTCAACAGCCCCGGGGCATCTTCTTTGACAACGCCGTTCATCAGGTTGCGTTTCTTTTCGATAATGGCGGCAATTTTTTCCTCCAGGGTTCCTAAAGTTACCAGCTTAAACACCTGAACCCCGCGCCGCTGGCCGATTCTATGAACCCGATCCGTGGCCTGATCCTCGCGGGCAGCGTTCCACCAGCGGTCATAGTGGATGACTACCGAAGCGGCCACCAGATCGATGCCGGTCCCTCCGGCTTTGAGACTTCCCAAAAATACGCGGCAGTCGGCATCGGTGTTAAAACGGTCGATGATATTCCCCCGGTTTCTGCTGGTGCCGGTGAGTTTGGCAAATCCCACTTTGCGCTCGGTCAGATAGGATTCCATGATGTCCAGCATCCCCAGATACTGGCTGTATACGACCACTTTCTGTCCGCTGTCCAAACTCTCGGACAACAGTTCGGTAAAAAGCTCCCATTTGCCGGACTTATATCGGCTGTAGTCTTCCAGTGCTCCTTTGACTGTCGCCGGATGATTGCAAATCTGCTTAAGCAGGCCGAGCAGTGCGAAAATGTGCAGATATGGAATCGGCTGTGACGATTCCCGGAGAACTTTCATCAGACCTGCCCCCTGTCGGGAAATGGCGTCCTGATAAAGCTTGATCTGATCCTCGGACAGTTCACAGATTCGAATATCTTCTATTTTTTCAGGCAATTCCTTTAAAACCGTTTTCTTGAGTCGCCGCAGGACAAAAGGAGAGACAAGGCGACTCAGCTCTTCCCGCCGGGAGGCGTCGCGGACTTCTTCAATGGGAATCAGGTACCGATCCAGGAAATGATTGTCAGTGCCCAGATATCCTGGAACGGTTAAATCCAGAAGCGTCTTCAGATCGACCAGGCTGTTTTCGACAGGGGTTCCGGTAAGTCCGAGCTTGATTCGCGCCTGTACGTTTTCGGCGGCCTGATAGGTTTTGGTTTCACGATTCTTGATGTTTTGAATTTCATCAAAAACTGCGGCGGCGAAATAAACCCGTTTGATAGGTTCAGCATCCCTTTGCAGAACACCGTAGGATGTTAAAATAATATCATTTCCTTCAATGGCCGCCATCAGATCCCGGTTTCCGCCATGGTACACAATTGCTTTTATGCCGGGGGCATGTTCATTGAGTTTGCGATGCCAGTGGCTGATGACCGTAGTGGGACACACCAGCAGAAAGGGTTCGGCAGCCGCTTTGCGCTCACGCAGCCATACCATCAATGCCATGGCCTGGTGAGTTTTGCCCAGTCCCATGTCATCGCACAGCAGTCCGCCGAAACCGTTTTCAAACAGAAACATCAGCCATTCGGCGCCCCTTTTCTGATAGTCTCGCAACCGAGAGGTCATTCCCGCAAGTTCCGGCAGTGGGACAGAGGGCTGTGTGCGGCAAAGCCGATTTAATACGGAAACACGGTCGGCATCGCCCCTGAAGGCGATGTCATCATCCCGGCCGACCGCCAGGCGCAGTATATCCATGCGGGAGAGCCGCACCCCGGTTTTTTGGTCCTGTCTGGGAGTCTCCAAGATCCGGTCGGCTAAGGTATCGAGAAGGTTAAATTCCGGCGATTCAACATCGATCCAGCCTTCATCGGTGGAGACATATCTTAATTTTGCTTTTTTGGCCGTCAGGATGTCCGCAAGGGAAATCCACTGGCTGCCGACCCCGTATCTTGCCGATAACCAGCACCAGTCTCTTTCCAGCAACTCCGGTGTAATTTCAATCCGGTCGATATTCCGGATGATCTTAAGGCGCTTGACCGTGTCGTCGATCCGGTAAGTGTCGCCGGCCGAATCTGTTTTAAATTCTTCCAAAAAGGCCGGAACCCGGCTTCTGTTGATGACGGTTTTCACCGCCTCATTGAACTTTTCCGGAGGAAGTTTCGGATATTGATCTTCGGCCAGTATTCCCAGCTCTTCGATATAGTACAAATCTCCGTATTGAAACCGTTTGAGGTCTTCCCGGTCGAAAAATTTTGCCTCGCCGTCTTTTTGCACCAGGCGCAGCAGCGGTTGAATCTCCAGATCGAGATTTTTTGAGAGCCGGATGTCGAAAATCGCATCGATCGGGATGGGATCAACGTCTAAATCGTGCGCATTGCAGATGACTCCCTTAAGGGCGTTTAATATCGATTTGACCCGGCGTCTCGGAATATTCACGGCAAAAGGACATTGTTTTTGCGCGTCTTGAAATTGCAGGACAAAGTTACCGGTATTTTTTTCAATGGCCGGGTGGAACTTGCAGCCACCGGCCGAAAATTCCCGGTAAGCGTGGTAAGCCATCTTATACCAAAAGCTTTCTTCCAGGATCTGTCGGCGGGTTTTAAACCCACGGTCCCTGAGCATCCATTCGTCTTCGGTAAGGGTCAGCTGGGAAAGTTGCGATATCACATGGCCCCGGGTCGGGATTCGCTGAGCATCATCACCGGTAACGGTGCATCTTTCAAGAAAGCGGGAGCGATCCGCCGCCTGCGAAAAATAAGTCAACAGCCGTTCGCCCGAGGATCTCATAATTGACAGCGCCTCTATGGAGCCATGCACGGCGGCCAGACGAACGATATCTGCCCCGTCCGAAAATCCATCCGTCATTGTTTCTGCGAACCGATGCCAGAAGCTCGCTCTGAAATCATCGGCAGGGGTGTCTGATTTGAGCTGCTGGCGGTATGCCGAAAGAATTCGGGGCATCTCTCTAAGATGGGAACAGGTCTGTGAGTGCCGGGTGCTGCAGGAGCAAAATCGCTGACCGACGATCCCCTTGACGGTTTCAACCTGGATGGCAATGCCGGGATGCTTGTCCTTGGAGTCCGGCATCAATGCGGCAGCGTTTCGGTGAAACTCCAGCCGATCCAGGTCCGCCTGGGAAACCGGTGGTTTTTCCTGTGACGCCTTTTGGGGGAGAGATCTTTTCCGCGATGCGGTCTTTTTGCGCTGTCTTGCCATGATATTCGAAAAGAAGGCTTCGTCCTTTTGGGCCCCGTCAAACGCCACAGGATCCATCCGGCTGGCGAAGCAATATGGGTTTCCGTTAAAAAAAACCTTTATATCAAAATTTAATGGCAAATGCCACGGCCAAAATAAAATGTTAGGGAGAATGCCTGAGGATTTTCTTTAACTCATTGTAAATTTATATTGAAAGACTCTAAAATGTTGCTTAAGAATATCTATATTCATCTGTGTATTGGGTTGCCCTCAGCCCTTCACGGTTGGCTGATTTGACATACACCGGCAAAAGTCGACATTTATCCTGAACGCATGGATATTCTTTCTAAGTTATGGCCAAAACAAAAGCTGAAAAACATAAAGCGAAACGAAAGAGTAAATTAAAAGCAAGACGTCAATCGGTCGCCGCTGCCGTCCGCTCCGAAAAAGCCGATTTTTTTTATTATGAATCTAACTGGTTTCACGAATCCGGCAACTATGAAAAGGCCCTGATTCTTTTAAAAAAAGCGCTTAAACTGGACCCCGACAACAAACGGTTTCTCGAAGAAATGGTCCAGCTTGGCTATAATATGGCCAGCAGCGAAGTTCAGCTTTTGGGACTCTCGCGTCTATACGCCGGCGGCCAGATGGATGATCGTTACCTGCCGCCGTTTTTAGACCTTCTGGCAAAAAGCGGACAGTATCAGCAGGCCATGGAGGTTTCCGAGCTGTTGCTTCCCCGCCTGGCGGGAATCAAAATTCCTAATATGCGCAAAATCCGGACCGTTACAATCCAGATTCAGGAATACTGCCGTCGTCAACTGAAATATGAAGAAGTGGAAAAAGTTCTTCCCCAAAAAGCCGCACGGCGACCTTCCCCTTTAAAAAACAAGGCGCCGGACCGTCCGGTTGCAGAACCTGCGCCTCAGGAAAAAAGAGAAAATAAAGCCCCCGTTCCGAATATTCCGGTTGCCATTACCCTGGATGACGCGTCCTTTCAGATTCCCCTGTCCAGCGGTCGCTTCATGAGCGACGCGCAATATGAACTTGCCATGGAAGGGCACAGGATTCGATTCAGGGATTCTTTTGAAAACCTCATTTGCCTTTCCGGGCTGCAGGGCGTCCGGTCTCTGTGGTATCAGGAGGAGACAGCGCGCAAGGTGCTGAAAAGCTTTCGGGGCCGCGCCCTTTTGTCCGACGAGGTCGGCCTTGGGAAAACCATTGAAGCCTCAATCGTTCTGAAAGAATATGTTCAGCGCGGGATCGTTAAAAACGCGCTGATCCTGACGCCCTCGACGCTGGTCAGCCAGTGGCAGGAAGAGCTTCGGACCAAATTCGGGCTTGACTTTCCATCCACCGATGATCCGGATTTTAATAAAAAAGGCATCCGATTTTGGGAAGCTCCCTATGTACTGGCATCCATCAATCAAGCCAAGTCCAAGCGCAATATGGATGCGGTCATACGGCGCGAGTATGATCTGGTGATCGTAGATGAGGCCCACCATCTCAAAAACAGGAATACGCTGAACTGGAAGCTGGTCAATTCCCTGAAAAAACGCTTTCTGCTGCTGCTGACGGCAACACCGGTGGAAAACAATCTCATGGAACTGTATAATCTGATCACCCTGTTAAAACCCGGACAGTTAAAAACCGCTTCTGCCTTCCGTAACGAATTTATGACCAAAGGCGATCCCACCGGACCGCAAAACCGTGGCCGGCTGAAAGAACTGTTGGGAGAGGTGATGATTCGAAATACCCGGGCGCTGGCAAAGATCGATATTCCGCCCAGATTTGCCCAGACCATGCGGATAAAACCGGGTGCAAATGAAAAGACACTTTATGCCCGCATTACCAACCTGGTACATCATATCAATGAAACCGACCGCAGCAGCAACAAGCTGTTGCTCAAAAATCTGCTGGCCGAAGCCGGCTCATCGCCCCTGGCAGTGGAATTGACCTTGCAGCGCCTGCTGGCGGGAAGGGAATTTTTATGGGACCACGAACAGGAGATCCGGGCGATTCACACCCTGTGCCGCACCATGGGGGATACTGAAAAAAATAAAGCGCTGCTCAAGCTGATCCGGTCAACCCAGGGGAAAAAGATCGTTTTTGTCAACTATCTCGGCACGCTGGACCATACGTCGGCGTTTTTGTCCTGGAATGATATTCCCCATGCGGTTTTTCACGGGCGCATGGATAACCGCCAAAAGGATGAAGAGATCAGAAGTTTTCGGGAAGAAAAGGATATTCTCGTGACCACCGAAATCGGCGGCGAAGGCCGGAATCTTCAGTTCTGCCACCAGATGATCAATTATGACCTTCCCTGGAATCCCATGAAAATCGAACAGCGGATCGGGAGAATCCACCGCCTGGGGCAGCAGAACGAAGTGATGATTTATAATTTGTGCGCTGCCGAGAGCATTGAGGATTATATTCTCGATATTCTCGACCGTAAAATTAATATGTTTGAAATGGTTATCGGCGAAATCGATATGATTCTGGGGCGTATCCGGGAGGAAAAGGATTTTTCGGACATGGTCTATGACATCTGGGTAACTTCATCTTCTGAAAAAGAACGCGAACAGGGTTTTGACGCGCTGACTGCCCGGCTCACACGCTCCAAAGCCCAATATGAGAAAACCAGGGAGCTGGATAAGAAACTCTTTGGGGAAAATTATGAGCTTTAAATTCGACAACACCCTGGAACAGTTTGTCCGGCGGTTTTTTGAGTGCAGCGACGCGGAAATGGAAAAGTCTCCGGAAGGCTTGGAGGTGCTGCTTCCGGAGCACCTGGCCGTACGCCTGAATACGCCTGAATATTTCCATATTGCAACAGGAGAGGATGCCGAAGAAAGATTTGTCATCCATTATGGTTCCCCCCTCTTGGAAAAAATAGTGGATGCGGCCTGCGAAACGGCGCCTATGATCAGTTGCCGCTTGGATTTTAATTACATGAAAAGCCAGGGGTTTGACCGTCTGATCCAGGATCGGTTTGTTTTCTACAATTGTGTGGGCCGGGTCAAAAGCATCGCCGAGGTGCGAACCGCATATCTGCTGCTGACCTGCCGGTACCTGGCCCAAAGCGATGAACAAAAGGAAGGGCTTGTCGCCCTGGCATTTAATCTTGAAACCGGCGCAGCGGTTGCGGAGATGGGCCGGATGTTCGACACCGTTGAAAGAATATTTGAGACGGATTCCGCACAGACATTTTTAGAAAATGATAAGATCAAAGCGATCCTGACATGGGTTCAACGTCGGGCCGGCAAGGTTCTTGAAAGAGAAATCGAACCGTTTCAGGACAGCATGAACAGAAGATTTCGGAGAGATGTGGCCAACCTGGAAGAATATTACGAGGACCTGAAGCAGGAGATGGAAGAAAGCCTTAAACGTCCGGGGATTTCAGACCAACTGAAGTCAGACCGCAAAGCCAAAATAAATCTGATTCCGGACGAACTGGAAAGAAAAAAAGCGGATCTTTTTAAAAAATACAGTATCCGGGTCAAGCTTGAACTCTGCGGCGGCATACAGATCCGCACCCCGGCTGTAAAGGTATTATACGAGACATCCTACGGGAGGAAGCAAAAGCAGTTGTCCCTGATTTACAACCCGGTCACGAAATCGATGGACCCGCTGGTTTGCGACGGTTGCGGCGACAGCACCTTCACCATCCGTTTTTGTGACCGTCTTCATTTGCTCTGCCCGGCGTGCAGCGCGAAGTGCCCGGTATGCTCCTCTTAAACCCTCCGTACCCGTTTTATTAAAGGGGATATTTCTCCTCCCTTTTGTAAAGGGAGGCCGGGAGGGATTTTGAAACTTCATGGTATTTATGTTCGAATGTTTAGAGGTTTTTGTTTGATCAGTAATGTTTCATGAAACGTCCGTTTTATCAAGAATTGCTTTTCATTCTGAAAAGCAATTATCAGAGAATACGGGTACTACCCAACTATTAAATATTCCTTACAGGTTGCCTCAACAAGCCATTAACTTTTTATCATAATACCTTCAGCCCTCTCTTTAAACTCCCATGCCCGGTCCATATACCGACGGATTTTGGCGACACGTCGACTTCCATGGTGACATCCGTGGTGACATCCATGGTAACATGCGGGGTATCCTGCGGGGTGCATGTCCGCTTTCTCCCCATCGGGCAGGTTTTTCTTCTTTGCATTAATTTGAAAAGAAATACTAACAGGCTGGTATCATAGAAAATAGTTTCCAACTATCCGAAATTTTCGAATAGTTCAACAAACAACTATCCTCTTTGGCAAGACAAACCTTTTATCTGAACCGTCAAGAAATCCTTGACGGTTGTTTAATCCGGCCAGTTTACTTTCAAAAACAACTTTTCTTTGATTTTAGGATAAAATTTCTTGTATATATATAATAATTTTTGTATTTGATAGACCTATGAAATCAATATTAATTTCCTGGATTGGTTTTACCGATTTAAAAGCCTCACGCGGAGAAAAAAATATTGGTTTAGGTCCTATCGCGCAGGCCGTCACCGAACGGTCATTCCAGGAAATCATCCTCATATCCGATGTGCCGGACTCGGATTGTGCCGGGTATATAAAGTGGCTGTCCCCATTAGCTCCGGCACAAATTCAAGCCAAAAAAGTCAGACTGTCCAGCCCTACGCATTTCGGTCAAATTTATGAATCAGCCGTTCAGGTTATCAAAGAAGTTTTGCAAAATAATGATCATGAAGTCGAGCTGACCTATCATCTCAGCCCCGGCACCCCGGCAATGGCCGCAGTCTGGATCATCATTGCCAAAACCCGTTATCCCGCAACACTCATCGAATCTTCCCTTAAAGGCGGCGTTAAGGTAGCCTCTATTCCTTTTGATATTTCTGCCGAATTTATACCGGATCTTCTCCGGGGACCGGATGAGCGCCTTGAGAAACTATCCGCCGGACTGCCGCCGGAGGCTCCTGCGTTTGACAGCATTTTGCATCGCAGCCAAAGCATGCGCCGGGTGATCACCATGGCGCGTCACGTCGCGCCGAGGTCTGTCCCCGTTTTGATAGAAGGCGAATCCGGCACCGGCAAAGAGCTTCTGGCCAGAGCGATTCATGCGGCCAGCCCCCGGAAAGGAAAACCGTTCATTGCCATTAACTGTGGGTCTATCCCGTCCGAGCTGATTGAATCCGAGCTATTCGGTCATGAAAAAGGGGCTTTTACCGGAGCCGACAAACAAAAGAAAGGTTATTTCGAAGCCGCCCATACGGGGACCCTGTTTCTTGATGAAATTGGTGAGCTGCCCATGCCCGCCCAGGTAAAAATACTGCGGGTGCTCCAGGAAAAAGAGATTCAAAGGGTTGGGGCTACCGAAGCGATTAAACTGGATGTCAGGATTGTCGCTGCAACCAACCGAAATCTAATTAATGAAGTTGCAAAAGAAAGATTCCGATCGGACCTGTTTTTCCGCGTCGCCGTTGCGGTTTTGAAACTGCCGCCTCTGAGAGAGCGGTCAGGAGACATCGGTCTGCTCATCGATCAAATATTGGATCGGATTAACCAGGAAAGCGTCAGCCAGCCCGGTTATCAACATAAAAAAATTTCTGCTGCTGCAAAGAATCTTATGATCCAGCACCCCTGGCCGGGAAATGTACGCGAGCTTCAAAATACGCTGACCCGGGCCGCCATCTGGTCGGCTGGCCATGCAATTGATGTTAAAGATATCAGCGAGGCCATGCTCCCGGTCATAAATCCTGTGAATGACAAGCTGCTTGACAGGCCGCTCAATGAAGGGATTAACCTTCCGAATCTAATAGAAAAACTGGCGCAGCATTATTTGAAAAGAGCGCTGGCCGAGGCTAACGGTAATAAAACCCGGGCGGCCGAGCTTTTGGGCCTTTCCAACTATCAGACATTTTCAAATTGGCTGAAAAAGTATCACGTAAATTGATTTGGCACAGGGATTGCTCTATCCTGGAGGTATGAATTCGATCATCATGAAATCGATAAACTTTGAATTTCTCAGAAAAAGATGGCCGGAACTGGCAAGCTTGGGGGGATTTGCGGAACAGTATGCGGTGACTGATCCCGCCAGTGCTATGGTCAAACTGAGGTTGTTTGTCGAGTCCATGGCCCAGAGAATTTACGATGAAAAAGGGCTGCCGAGGCCGTTATCGGACTCACTATTTGACTTGCTGGCAGCAGATGAATTCAAGAAAGCCGTTCCAGCGGTGGTCATTAATGTGATTCATACGATCCGCAAAGCTGGAAACCGAGCTGCGCATGGAACGATGGTTTCAGCCAAGTCCGCACAGGAGTATCTGAAAGACGCCTTTGATCTGGGGAGGTGGCTTTTCATCATCAATGGGGGCACAAAAGAGGGTTGCCCTGATTTTCAGCCGCCTGTAGCGGCTAAAGAAGGGATGCCGGATGAAACAATCAAATCCGAAAAGCGGTTGGCGATGGAGGCCCTTGCGGTTAAAGAAATCGAAATGCAGGCGCTTCTAACGGAACTTGAAGACATTCGTGCAAAAACCAAAGTTGCCGAGAAAAAAGTTGAAGAACTTGAAGTGATACTGGCAATCGGCAAGGCGGCGGCCGATGTGCTGGGGTTTGACGAAGCGGCAACCCGAAATCGTCTGATCGATTACGAACTGACCGCGGTGGGTTGGGATGTCGGGGCTAAGGGCGCAAACACCTCCGAAGTTTCCCAGGAGGCGGAGGCCCTTTACCAGCCTACCAAAACCGGCACCGGCTATGCGGATTATGTTCTCAGGGACGATAATGGAAAGCCGCTGGCGGTGATCGAGACAAAGAAAACCGCTAAAAGTGCTGAACTGGGTCAAGAGCAGGCCCGCTTATATGCCGACGGGTTGGAAAAAATGCATGGGCAGCGCCCGGTCATTTTCTATACCAATGGATTTGATATTTACATTTGGGATGATGCACAGGGCTTTCCCCCGAGAAAAATTTTCGGCTTTTATTCCAAAGACAGTCTGCAATACCTGATTTATAAAAGAAAAAATCGATTGGCTTTAGACAAGGTGGCTTCAAAACCCGAAATCGTCGACCGGTTTTATCAGATCGAAGCCATTAAACGGGTTAATGAAAAGTTTTCCGGCGGCCGCCGCAAGGCTCTGCTGGTTCAGGCTACCGGCACCGGCAAGACCCGCGTGGCCATTGCCCTGACGGATTTGCTCAACCGGGCCAGCTGGGTCAAAAGGGTACTGTTTTTATGTGACCGCAAGGAACTGAGAAAGCAGGCCAAGAATGCCTATAACGAGTTTCTAACCGAACCGATGACGGTTGTTTCGGCCAACACCGCCAAAGACCGGGATAAGCGCATCTATCTGGCCACTTATCCGGCCATGAATAAGATTTTTCAGACCTTCGATGTCGGGTTTTTCGATTTGATTATTGCCGACGAATCTCACCGCAGCATTTACAACCGCTATTTGGATATGTTTCGCTATTTCGATTCCCTTCAGGTGGGTCTTACCGCCACGCCGGTTGATTTTATTTCCCGCAACACATTCAAGATGTTCGATTGTGAAGATAAAACTCCAACAGCTTATTATTCACTGGATGAGGCGATTAATGATAGACCGCCGTACCTGGTTCCCTACGAGGTTTACACCCACACGACCCAGTTTCTGAGAAAGGGAATTAAATACAAGGACCTGAGCGAACGGCAAAAACAGCAGCTTGAAGAAGACGGCGAAGATCCGGCGGAATTCGACTATGAAAACCATCAGATCGACAAGCAGATTTTTAATCGCGATACCAACCGTGTGATTCTGCGAAATCTGATGGAAAACGGTATTAGGGAAGAAACCGGTCAGTATCCCGGCAAAACCATCATTTTTGCCCGCAACCATAACCACGCGATGCTCATGGCCGATGTTTTTAACGAATTGTTTCCCCAATACGGCGGTAAATTCTGTCGGGTAATCGATACCTATGATACCCGGGCAGAACAACTGATCGATGATTTTAAAAGCGCCAAGGACAGCGATCCACGGATAGCGATTTCGGTGGATATGCTCGATACCGGTATCGACGTACCTGAAATTGTCAACCTGGTTTTTGCCAAGCCGATCCGGTCGCTGGTTAAATTTGAACAAATGATCGGACGCGGTACCCGGCTATGTCCGGATCTTTTCGGCCCCGGCAAAGATAAAACTCATTTCAGGATTTTCGACCACTGGGGCAATTTTGAATTTTTTGACAAACATTACAAAAAAGCCGAACCTTCTACAAAAAAATCCTTGATGCAGCAGCTTTTTGAAGAACGGCTAAATTTGGCTCGAACAGCACTTAATCAAAGCGAACCCTACGCTTTTGATCTGGTTATACCCTTGATCAGGGAAGATCTTGAACGGCTTTCGGAAGACACCATCAGTGTGCGTGAAAAATGGCGCGAAAAAAGATCGGTTTCCAAGCCCGAAACGTTGCGCCGGTTTGATCCGGCAACCGAACAGACTCTGCGTACCCAGATGGCCCCGCTCATGCAGTGGGCTGATATTCGCGGTCAGGTGGACGCCTATCGATTTGATTTGCTGGTAGCCGAATTTCAAGTCGAGCTTTTAAAAAAATCCGGCCGCGTTGATGATTTCAAAGCGCAGATGCTCGATCAAATCAGTCGCCTGCAGATGCATTTGAACCCGGTCCGTGAAAAAGCAGAAGCGATCAAAAGGGTCAAAAGCGCTGAGTTTTGGGTGTCTTTAACCGTTGAAGCGCTTGAAACAATACGCAAGGAACTTCGCGGTATCATGAAGTATGCGGCCAAAACTACTTATGATCCAGTGCAGCCCAAGTTCATCGATATCCACGACGGGCAGGAGCAGTTTCAGCGCCTGCCGGCAAGATTGAAAATTACGGATATGCCCGGGTATCGCAAGCAGGTCCAGGCTGTTCTGCTTAAAATCTTTGATGAAAATTCAACCCTTCAGAAAATAAAAGCCGGCGAGCCGGTATCAGAGGCAGATCTGAAAACGCTTACCTCTCTGGTACTTACCCGCAATCCGGATGTGGATCAGGCGCTTTTACGGGAGTTTTTTGAGGAAACTGCCGGGCCGCTTGATTTTGCAATTCGCAGCATCATCGGCATGGACGCTGAAGTCGTCAACACCCGCTTTGCGGATTTTACGGTGGCCCATCCTCAACTGACCGCCAACCAGGTCAGTTTCCTGAACCTGCTTAAGAATCACATCAGCCGCTACGGCGCCATTGAGATTGAAGATCTTTACGAGCCCCCGTTTACCACGCTGCACAGCGAAGGGCTGGACGGCGTGTTTACGGATGAGCGGATGGTTGAAGAACTGCTCGGCGTGGTGGAGTCGTTTAAACCGAAAATAACGAAGATGAAGGATCGCGGCTATGATATCGTTTGACAAAAACCGGCCGACTTTTCTTGATCAGCCGGAATCGAGACGGCTGGAATTCAAGGAGGGCTTTCCAAAAGGCGAGCAGGTGGCCCGCACCGCCGTTGCTTTTGCCAATGAAGCCGGGGGGCGGATCGTGTTCGGGGTTAAAGATGAACCGCGCACCATCATCGGCATTCCCGATGACAAGGTTTTTGATCTTGAAAAGCAGATCCTAAGCTGCATTTTCGATCTTTGTACTCCACCGATCGTCCCCGAGGTCCATTTTCAGACGGTTGACGGAAAAACGCTTCTGGTTGCCGACATTTTTCCCGGACCTGAAAAACCGTATTATTTGAAAAAATACGGCAAACAAAACGGCACATACATTCGAGTAGGGTCATCCAACCGCAAGGCCGCTGCCGATACAATTGAAGAACTGGAGCGCCGGCGACGGAAGGTGCCCTTTGATTCCCTGCCGGTTTATGACCTTACGCTGGGAGATGTTGATCTCGCCGGCTTTAAAAAGAGTTATCAAGAGCTTACCGGCAAAAAATTAGGCAGGGCTCAGCTTGAAAATATGGGTCTTGTCTGCCGGGAACGCGACCGGCAATATCCCACCCACGCAGCGCTGCTCCTTTCCGAGTCTCCTTCCCGTAAGCGGTTTTTCCCCTATGCCAAGATCGAATGCGCCCGGTTTAAAGGATCCGACAAACGGGTTTTCCTGGACCAGCTCACCATTGATGGCCCCATCCATGAGAGCATTGAGCCGTGCACGGCTTTCATCAAAAAAAATATCGCCCTGGGTTCTACCATCGCTGAAATCTACCGGAAAGATCGCTGGGAATATCCCCTTGAAGCCATCCGGGAAGCCCTCATTAATGCCGTCATTCACCGTGATTATGCCCTGACAGGCAGCGATATCAAGGTGGCGATCTACGATGACATGCTGGAAATCACCAGCCCTGGACCGTTGCCTGATACTCTGCCCATCGAAGAACTGGGAACCGGGCGGAGTGAAATCCGCAACCGGGTGCTGGCGCCCATTTTCAAGGATCTTAGACTGATCGAAGCCTGGGGCAGCGGCATTCAAAAAATGCGTCAGGAATTGAAAGATTATTCTGCGATCGAACTTGTTTTGCAGGAAGCCGGACATGCCTTCCAGGTGCAGTTTGTTAAAAAAGAAACGGAAAGGGCAGCGCTGGGACCAAGTAGGGACCAAGTAGGGACCAAGCAGAGGGACGAGTCAGGGCCGGGTCGAGGCCGAGTCAAGGCCGACTCACAGCCAGAGTCACAGCCAGAGTCACAGCCAGAGTCACAGCCAGAGTCACAGCCAGAGTCACAGCCAGAGTCACAGCCAGAGTCATTGGGTGATAAAGTATTAAAGGCACTGGTGCAAGGACCACTGTCAAAAGCGGAATTATCTGAAAAACTCGGTCAAAAAGAGATTTCCGGCCAATTAAACAAAATAATACGAAGTTTACGGCAAAGAGATTTAATTGAATACACTATTCCGGAAAGACCTAATAGCCGAATGCAGAAGTATCGGCTTAAGAAAGAGGAGTAAAGATATTAAATGATAAACGGTATTAAAAATCAGGTAGATAAGCTTTGGACGGAATTCTGGACCGGCGGCATCACCAACCCGCTCATGGTGATCGAGCAGATTTCATTTCTGATGTTCGCACGGCTGCTGGACATCCGCGAAACCCGCGAAGAAAAAAAGGCTGCTCGAACCGGGCAGCCGTTTAAGCGTATTTTCGCAGACGACGAACAGCATCTTCGCTGGTCGCAGTTTAAAAACAAGACCCCGGCCGATGCCATGCTAAAAGTAGTGCGAGACGAAGTATTTCCCCATTTTAAACAGGTGGCGGTAGACGGCGCCAGGTTCGGCGAATACATGAAGGATGCCCAGCTCATGATCCAGAAGCCGAACCTGCTGGTATCGGCTGTTAACATGATTGATAAGCTGCCCCTGACTGAGGGCGACACTAAAGGGGATCTATATGAATACCTACTCAGCAAGTTGACCACGGCGGGCATCAACGGCCAGTTCCGCACCCCCCGGCACATTATTCGTAAAATGGTAGAGATTCTTGATCCCAGGCCCGAAGACACCATTGGCGATCCGGCCTGCGGTACGGCCGGATTTTTGGTTTCTGCCATGGAATACCTGATGGAAACCTACACCTCGCCCGAGGCGGTCATTATCAATGAGGACGGCAGCAAAACGTATACCGGTGACAGGCTGCTGCCATCTCGGGATCACATTCAAAACCGTATGTTCAACGGGTTTGATTTTGACGTGACCATGCTGCGTATCGCCTCCATGAACTTGCTTTTGCATGGTATCGACGCACCGGATATCCACTATCAGGACACCCTGAGCACCAGCTTTCCGGAACGCTTTCCGGAAATGGCCAACGACCATTTTAACGTGATCCTTGCCAATCCGCCCTTTAAGGGCAGTCTGGACTACGAAGATGTGCATGCCTCTCTCTTGAGCAAGGTCAAGACCAAAAAGACCGAACTTTTGTTTGTCACACTGATCTTGCGTATGCTTAAAATGGGCGGATGCTCGGCCACCATCGTGCCGGACGGTGTCTTGTTCGGGTCTTCCAAAGCCCATCTGGCTTTACGAAAGATGCTGGTGGATGGCAACCAACTTGAAGCCGTCATTTCGCTTCCTTCCGGTGTGTTCAGACCATATGCCGCTGTTACAACAGCCATCATTGTCTTTACCAAAGGCGGGAAAACCGAAAATGTCTTTTACTATGATGTGCAGGCCGACGGCTTTTCACTGGACGATAAACGCGATCCCACCCCGGACAAAAACGATCTGCCGGATTTATTGAAACGCTGGAAAGATCGCAATCCAGAAAAGGATACAGATCGGACCGATAAGGCTTT
>JARGFK010000107.1 GCA_029211065.1 Desulfobacterales bacterium | reverse complement strand
AGCAACAGGGTGTCTTGGCTCCTCCATAACCGCATACTACACCATGTGGTCGGTTGAGTAAAGTGCATACCCACTTAAAAGAATTATTAGTTTAACCATTAAGCAGGATCATTAGTTAGGGTTTTCTGCGAAATTTCTGGCACAACCAACAGATTTAGACCTTTAATTCCCTGAACCACAACCGTTTCACCGCTATGAATTGTTATGTCCTTTTCCACTACTTCGGCTTTCCACAACTCTCCCTTTACAAGAATTTTACCTTTTGGTTTAAGCGATTTCTTTACAATTCCTTTTTTACCCACCATTGAAAACCAGTCTTTCTGGTAATCTGGATCATAAAAGCGGCCAATAAACGGATATAGAGCGATGTCTTTTAAAATCCAAATACCTATGATAATTAATATCGCATACCCGTGTATTTTCAGAAAATGCTGCAGAATGAGTAAGATTAAAATCAGTATAAAGAGGTCCGGTAATTGAAAAAGCGCATACCTAAAAATAACCCGAAGTGAACGCCTTAAGAACTTATTGTTAAGTTTCATCGTTACATATTTAGAGGCTGAAAAGTGTAAACCATTGGGTTTTTACCGTTGATTCAGGATCTGCATGGACAGTAGAATTGGAAGAATCTGCAATTAAAGAGGGACCGTCTGTTTAGCCAATCTTTTGTGATTTATGAAGGCGGCACCCGGAGTCGAGCCAGGGGATTACGGAGTTGCAATCCGCTGCCTTACCACTTGGCTATGCCGCCATATAATTGTAACCATACCTTTTTGATACTGGCTGAATATCGGCATAAAAAAAGGGGCTTAGGAATGATCTAAGTCCCTGTTATTATTATGGTAGCGGGGGCTGGATTCGAACCAACGACCTTCGGGTTATGAGCCCGACGAGCTACCAGACTGCTCCACCCCGCATTGAAGAATTGAACTTTTAACTGAATTAAAGACGTCTGTCAAGTGCAATTAATTCAGGATCATCTCCAAATTAGTCGATAATCCTGAAAAGATTCAAGGAGCCGAGGGGTCCGGGGTTCAAGTGAAATGCAAATAGGCTGGAAAGCAGGAGGCTATAAGGCAGGATGCTGGGAAACCAACAAAAAGCGGGGGGATTAATTGGGAGAAAAGTTACGACCCCGGCAGCAGTCCCATCACCTTTTCCATAATGCGCTTTTTTTCTGTTTTGGAACCATTATCGTTTTCATAGCGAAGCAGGATTCGCTTGGTGCGGCTGCTGTGGCCGGAAAGAATTTCAAGTGAAGCCGGGGGGATTTTGAGGCATTTTGCCAGGTATTTAAGGCACATCCGGTTGGCGGCCCCTTCCACCGGCGGGGCGGTCAGTTTTATTTTGAGGGCGTCACCATAAAGGCCCGCTATCATGTTCTTGGATGCCTTGGGCTGCACAAAAATTTTAAAGACGAGCCCTTCGGGTTTTTCGGTAATGGCAAACATCTTAATAGAGGGTTCCAGGATTCCAGGGGGTCAAGGGTCGAAAACAGCAGATAAGCCATTATGTTTTCAAAATTTAAGAGACAGGCGCAAGGCTCATGGCACACGGAAAGCCCCCCTCTTTTCCCTTCGCCGTAAGCCCTGAGCCGTTAGCCGGGTTCTTTTCATCCCCCCTTTTTAATGGCATCAATAATGCGGCTGGATGAGATTTCCTCGGTAACCTTTACCAGGGCCACCCGGCCGCCGTGCTTTTCCACCAGGTCGTGTCCGAATACCTCGGCCGCCTCATAGTTGCTCCCTTTGGTGAGAATGTCGGGGCGCAGGCTTTCAATCAGCCGGGGCAGTTCCGCATCGGCAAAAACCACCACATAATCAATGCTGTCCAGTGCGCTCAGGATCCGGACCCGCTCCTGGGCCAGCAGGACCGGCCGGCCGGCCCCTTTGAGTTTTTTAACTGAGGCATCATCATCAAGGGCGACAATCAGCACATCGCCCAACTGTCGCGACGCTTGAAAGAGCCGGATGTGCCCGGCATGCAGCAGATCAAAACAGCCGTTGGTCAAAACGATTTTTTTTCCCTGCTTTTGAAGCTCACCGACTATCTCAGCAAGTTCCGACAAGCTTTTATGCTTCCGGGCGGCAGCGTCATCCGGCGGGTTGATTGCGTCGGCCAGCTCTTTGGGCGACACGGTTGCCGTCCCCACCTTGCCCACAACGATGCCGGCGGCCGTATTGGCAACCCCGGCCGCCGACCTTAACGATGCCCCTGCGGCCAGCGCCAGCCCCAGGACCGCCAGAACGGTATCGCCGGCGCCGGAGACATCAAACACCTGGCGGGCTTCGGCCCGGATCTGAAAAGGCTCCTCGCCTTTTTCAAACAACACCATGCCGTCTTTGCCGCAGGTAATCAGAAGATTTTCAATTTTGAGGGTTTTAAGCAGCCGCTCACCGGCTTCAATAGGCGTTGCCGGCGTTATCATCTCTATTCCCGCTGCCAGGGCCGCCTCTTTCAGGTTCGGTGTCAGCAGGGTCACGCCGTTATACTTGTCGAAATGAATCCCTTTGGGATCGGCAACCGTCCTTTTCCCCAGGCCCCGTGCAATTTCAATTATCCGGCTAAACAGCGCCGGCGTCACCACCCCTTTGCCGTAATCCGAAATAAGGACCATATCGGCCGCAGCGATGCCGGCTTCCAGGTCGTCGGTCAGCTTTAAGAAGGTTTGGGCGGAAATCTCCCGGCGGGTTTCGTGATCGATGCGCAGGACCTGCTGGCTGGCCGCAATCACGCGGGTTTTGCGCGTGGTGGGCCGATCTTTCTCCCGTATGACCGCGCCGGTGTCGACACCCAGGTCTGCAAACTTTTTGAGCATGAGGTCGCCATGGCTCCCGCTGCCGATAACCCCCATAACGGAAACGCCTGCCCCCAGGCTTCTGAGATTATTCACTACATTGCCGGCGCCCCCCAGGGTATAGCCTTCGGATTTAACCGAAACGACCTGAACCGGCGCCTCCGGCGATATCCGCTCCACCTCGCCCCAGATATATTCATCGATAATCAGATCGCCGATCACCAGTATGTTGCAACCGCTGAATTTTAATAAGTCCATGAGTCTACACCTTGAGAGCTTTGCATAACGCCCCCTTTCGCTCAATTTCAGCGTCAGACTCAAATTTTAATCCTCGAAATACACCCGGTATTCCTGTGGTTAAAATTTTCGTCTTCCTTGAACTTAAACGAAATTGTGCATTTTTCAAAGGCCTCACCTTTGGGAGTATTTTTGAAAAAATGACTTCTTGTTATAATGAAAGACTTTAAGAAATTGTCTTATGAACTGGCAGAAAAGTTTTGCAATCGAAACATTTAAAATCCCCCCTCGCCCCCCTTTAAAAAAGGGGGGATGGGGGGATTTTACAAGGTTCAGGCGCAGGCTTCTTTGCTGTGGGCGGCAATCAACTCCAGTAAAAATGTCGGGGGACGTATGACTTTGCCGCTGCCGTTAAGGCAGGCGTGCTTCGTGTACCCCTGCACCAGGAGCTTTTTACCGTCCTCTCGAAATATGCTGTAATCAAATTTGAACCCCGCCCGGACACCGGTGTCCAGGGTGGTTTCAATCACAATCAGGTCGTCATAGCGGGCCGGCGATTTGTATTTGCAGAAAGCCTCGGAAACCGGCAGATAAACGCCTTTGGTTTCAATGGACTTGTAGGTGATGCCCAGGAACCTGAACATCTCGGTGCGGCCCACTTCAAACCAGCGCAAATAATTGGCGTAATAGGCCACGCCCATGTTGTCGGTATCGCCGTATATGACCCGGCTGGTGGTTCGATGGCAAAGCATGTCGTTCTTTTATTAGTTCCGTTCTGTTAAGCGGTTTTGATGAAAATTATCAGCCTGCTCCCAATCTGGTAGAAAGAAGGGTTTGGAAACGCCATGCGTTTCGCTTGGAGGCCAGGATGCTTGGATGCTATGATGCAGAAATTTCCTTATAAACTTCCCAGCTTCCCAGCTTTATAGCCTATTTCCCCTGACCTCCGACCTCTGACACCTGTAATCCCTTCATTTTCCCAAAATCGGTTGCATCAGCTTTTTCAGATCTTTATAAGCATCGGCCACCGGCAGGTCCGGGTATTCCGCCCGTACATTCTGGGGCGGCCGAAAGAGGATGCCCGTGTCGGCTGCCTGGATCATGGTAATATCATTATAAGAATCCCCCATGGCGAGGACCTGGTAGTTGAGACTCTTGAGCGCCACAATGGCCTTGCGTTTGCCGTCCGGCTGGCGCAGGACATATCCGCTGATGGCGCCGTCGCTGTCCACTTTCAGGGAGTTGCAGAACAGGGTCGGCCGGTTGAGTTTTTGCATGAGCGGACCGGCAAATTCAACAAACGTATCTGAAAGAACGATGACCTGGGCGGTGGATCTCAGCCAGTCTAAAAATTCCAGCGCGCCATCCAGGGGGTCCATGCCGCTGATGACTCCGGTGATATCGGCCAGTTTCAGTTTGTTTTCCTTGAGGATGGCGATCCGCCTTTGCATGAGGATATCATAGTCAGGTTCATCACGCGTGGTGAGCTTCAGCGCTTCGATCCCTGTTTTTTGGGCCACGCTGATCCATATTTCCGGTACAAAAACACCCTCCAAATCCGAGCAGACAATATACATAAAGCGTTATCCATTCATAAAAAAGTGGTGTTCAGAACAATCTTGAAAGCAAGAAAATACATCCAATTCCGATACATATTTAGAATTTAAGCATACAGGAGTATTGGAATAATGGAATATTGCAGATAACCTTTTACTCCATTAATCCGTTATTCCATCATTCCAAATTGCTTCGTGCAGATACCGGCTTAATAACCGATTCATCAGCTTCTGACAAACATTTACTGTTATATTAGACCAAAAGACAACCATCTAATCCTGGCCTTCTTCATCTTCGATCCGGATGACGACCGGCCGGGCACTGACCGCCGACAGGGAGGTCATCTTAAACAGGGCTTTTTTCACATCCGCTTCCTTGGCCAGGTGCGTCACCATCACAAGCGGTACGGACCCGTTTGTTTTGCGGCCCTTTTGATGGACCGACTTGATGCTGATGTCATGTTCCCCCAGTATGCCGGATATCTTGGACAAAACGCCGGGTTGGTCCAGGGCGGAGAAGCGAATATAATAGTGGGTAAAAATTTCTTCCACCGACAAGACCGGAACCTTGCGGATTCTGTCGGTTTGAAAGGAAAGGAGCGGAACCCGTCCCACAGACCCGCACATCAGATTGCGGGCCAGATCCACCGTATCGCTGAGCACCGCGCTGGCAGTGGGCATCATCCCGGCGCCATGGCCGGAAAGCAGGATATCACCGCTGGCGTCCGAGGTGATCGTCAGCGCGTTGAGGGTGCCGTCCACATTTGACAGGATATTGTCGATGGGGATCATGGTGGGATGCACCCGCGCTTCAACCGCATCGCCCTTATCCTTGCTGATGGCCAGCAGCTTGATCCGGTACCCGAACTGCTCTGCAAATTCAATATCCATAGGGGTTATCGCTGAAATCCCCTCGATGTAGATATCGTCAAAATTGAGCTCCATGCCATATGCCAGGGATGATAAAATCGCCAGTTTGTGGGCCGTATCGAATCCTTCCACATCCAGGGTCGGATCGGCCTCGGCAAACCCGCCGGCCTGGGCTTCCGCCAGGGCGGCGGCAAAGGTGCTTTTTTCATGGGTAATTTTGGTAAATATATAATTGCAGGTGCCGTTGAGAATGCCGATCATCGACTTGATCCGATTGGCCGCAAGGGATTCCCGAATGGTTTTTACCACCGGCATGCATCCGCCGACGCTGGCTTCAAACGCAAGATCGACCCCTTTTTGCGCGGCGGCCTTGAGGATGGTATTGCCCTGCTTGGCCAATAGCGCCTTGTTGGCCGTAACCACTGGTTTGCCGTTTTCGATGGCGCGCAATATCAGGTCTTTGGCGATCCCTTCGCCCCCGATCATTTCCAGAATGATATCGATCTGGGGATCATCGACCACCTGCCGGGCATCCGTAGTCATGACGCCGTCATCGAAACGCACCCCCCGGTCCCTGTCCGGATCGATGTCCGCCACCCGTTTCAGAATGATCTCAGCCCCCACCCGGGAGCGGATCAGTTCCCGGTTGTCCAGCAGGAGCCTGGCAACACCGGTGCCCACGGTGCCGCAACCCAGCAGACCGACGTGAATCTTTTTCATAAAACCCGTTCCTCCTCACATAACCTTGCGAATGCCCCGCAGTGCCTGATTGATGCGCATGTTATTTTCAATCAGGGCGAAGCGGACATATTCATCGCCGTATTCACCAAAACCGAGCCCCGGAGAAACCGCCACCTGGGCCTCTTTGATCAAAAACTTGGCAAATTCCACCGACCCCATTTTCCTGAACTGTTCGGGGATTTTAGCCCATACAAACATGGTCCCTTTGGGGCTGTTGATATGCCAGCCGGCCCGGTTGAGCCCCGATACCAGCGCATCCCTTCTCTCGCGATACGTCTCACGGATTTCCGACACGCAATCCTGGGGGCCGTTCATGGCGATAATGGATGCGATCTGAATCGGCTGGAAAATACCGTAGTCGAGGTAGCTTTTAATACGCCGCAGGGCCGCCACCGTCTCTTTGTTGCCCACGCAAAAGCCCACGCGCCAGCCCGGCATGTTATAGCTTTTTGACAGGGAGAAAAACTCCACCCCCACATCCTTGGCCCCTTTGGCCTGCAGAAAGCTGGGTGCGGTGTAGCCGTCAAAGACAAGGTCTGCGTAAGCAAAATCGTGGATGACCATAATGCCGTGTTCCTTGGCATAGGCGACGATCTTTTCAAAAAATTCAAGATTGACCACCTCTGTGGTGGGGTTGTGGGGATAGCTGATTATCAACAGTTTGGGCCGGGGCCAGGTTTGCCGGGTCGCTTGAATCAGGTTGTCGAAAAAGTCACAGTCCGGTCCCAGCGGGATCCCGCGAACATCACCGCCGGCTATAATGGCGGAATACGGATGTATGGGATAGGTCGGGTTCGGCGTAAAGACCACATCCCCGGGACGGATGGTCACCAGAACCAGGTGCGACATCCCCTCTTTCACACCGATGGTAACGATGGCTTCGCTTTCGGGATCGATATCGACATCATAGCGTCGTTTGTACCAGTCGGCGATGGCCACCCGCAGCCGGGTAATCCCCATGGAAGCTGAATAGCGGTGATTGTGGGGCTTCTGTGAAGCTTCTACAAGCTTTTCCACAATATGGGGCGGCGTTCCCATGTCCGGATTTCCCATACCCAGATCTATGATGTCTTCGCCCGCCCGCCTGGCCTCCATCTTGATATTGTTGACCGTGGCGAACACATAGGGCGGGAGCCGGTCCAGTCGTGCAAATTGCGTCATCGAAATTAACCTTTCAAAAAAAATGGCGTCCTAAAAATGAGAATGGTGTATCATTACAACACGATTGGGGCGATGTCAAAATTTGTTTTGACTTTTACCCTAAACCGGTTTAATTTTTTTTAGATTTATTACGGGACTTTAAGCTGTCGGCGTTTCACCGGAGGCCTTCATGGAATCAGGAAGTTGGAAAGAGGCCCCATAAAATCGGATTCTGCCAAGCGTTTTTAGAAGCCATTTAAAAACCGCTGCAGACAGGTCGATACCCCTATTTAAATTTCAGGAGACAATATGAGCAAATCGTTAACATATGCGGATGCCGGAGTCGATATCGACAAGGCCAATAAATTAATCGCGACGATTGAAAAAATTGCCAAAAAGACCCGCAGTTCGGGGGTCCTTGGCGAAATTGGTGGTTTTGGCGGTCTTTTTTCCCTGAATATCGCCAATATCGAACGACCCGTCCTCGTCAGTTCCACCGACGGCGTCGGAACCAAACTCAAAATCGCCTTCATGATGGACAAGCATGACACCATCGGCATTGACCTCGTGGCCATGTGCGTCAACGATGTGGCCGTCCAGGGCGCCAAGCCCCTTTTCTTCCTCGATTATTTTTCAGTCGGCAAGCTGAAAAAAAGAGTTTTTACCGAAATCATCACCGGTATCGGCCGGGGCTGTCAGATCGCCAAATGCGCCCTTCTCGGCGGCGAAACCGCTGAAATGCCGGGCCTCTACAAAAAAGGCGAATATGACCTGGCCGGGTTTTCAGTGGGTATTGTGGATAATGACAAAATTATTGGCGGTTCCGAAATTCATGTCGGCAACATCCTCATCGGCATCGCTTCCAGCGGTCTTCACAGCAACGGATACTCCCTGGCACGCAAAATCTGCTTTGATGTACTCAAATTGACGCCTGAAGCCAATATCCCGGAGTTCGGCCGCACCCTGGGTGAAGAACTGCTCACTCCCACCAAGATATATTCCGAGACCATCCAGAACATCATCCGGGATCTGCCGGTCTTGGGACTGGCCCATATTACCGGCGGCGGCATAACCGACAACCTCCTGCGAATTATTCCCCAAGGCTGTAAAGTGCTTATCCGCAAAGACAGCTGGGAGGTTCCCCCTGTTTTCCACTTTCTGCAAAAAGGGGGCAATGTTGCCACGCCGGAAATGCTGCGGACCTTCAACAACGGCATCGGTCTGATAGCCGTCGTGCCTGAAAAACACGCCCAGGACATCTACGAACGGCTCAACGGCATGAACGAACGCGCTTTCATTATCGGTGAAATTGTCGAACGCAAAAGTTCACGCAACCGACTGTCATGGGTTTAATCCTCTATCCCATTTCAGCTTTTGCGATTTGCCTGGCATTGACGCCGCTGGTTCGCGCTCTCTCCGTTCGTAAAGGCTGGATGGCGTATCCCCAAAAAGAGCGCTGGCACAAAAAGCCCACGGCGCTGCTCGGCGGCATTGCCATTTTCACCGGCATCGTCGTTCCCCTGTTTTTTTTGTCCGACTATGCTTCGCTCCGGCCTGCGTTGACATCCATCACCAGGGGGGGGCACCCGCCCGCCATCGCTACGGTCATCTCCATGGGAACCCTCCTTTTGTTTATGCTGGGGCTGATTGATGATTTCATCCATATCAAGCCGCATACCAAGCTGATCGGCCAGATTCTGGCGGCATCCATCGTGACCTTCCTGGGGTTTCGGCTCCAGTGGGTCACATCCCTGACCATCGACACCACCCTGACCATACTCTGGATCATCGGCATCACCAACGCCTTCAACCTGCTGGACAACATGGACGGCCTTTGCGCCGGCATCGGATTGGTGGCAGCGTCCTATCTGGCGGTGTTATTCGCGGGCTCCCAGCCGGAAGCCGCCCTTGTCGCCATGATTCTAGCCGGATCGCTGGCGGCTTTCCTGTTTTACAACTTTAACCCCGCTTCCATCTTCATGGGCGATTGCGGCAGCCTTCTGATCGGATTTACCCTGGCGATCCTGGGGCTCCATTATTCCGGATCAGGCGGCGACAATCGGCTGTCCGCAATTGCGGTGCCGATTATGGTCTTGATGGTTCCCATTTTCGATACCACCCTGGTGACGCTCATTCGAGTTTTAAGCGGCCGCAAAGCCTCCGTGGGGGGCAAGGACCATACCTCGCATCGCCTGGTACTGATGGGCTTCAGTGAAAAAAGGGCCGTCCTGTTTTTATACGGCACTGCGGCCGTGTCCGGTTTGGCCGCCCTTTTTGTGAGCAAAACCGACACCCTGACTTCGCCCGTAGTCATTATTCCGCTGGCTCTGTCCATTCTGCTCATGGGCGTTTATCTGGCCCAGTTGCGCGTATATCCCGAGAAAGAGTTTTCACGTCTGCGGGACCGCACCTTTACCCCCATGCTGGTGGAGCTGACCTATAAACGCCAGATGCTGCTGGTCCTCCTGGATTTGTTCCTGATCGCATTCAGCTATTATCTGTCGTATCGCCTCCGGTTTGATTCAGATCAATTTCCCTATTATTTCAGGGTTTTTTTGCAGTCATTGCCCGCAGTGATCGCCTGCAAGCTCCTGGCGTTTTTTGCCATTGGGATCTATCGCGGCATCTGGCGATACATGGGCGCCAACGATGTGGTTGTATACTTAAAGGCCTCAGCCGTCGCATCGCTCCTTTCGGTTGCGGTGGTCACATTTATATTCCGCTTCAGAGACTTTTCAAAGGGCATCTTCATCATCGACTGGGTCTTGACTACCGGACTGCTGCTGGGCACCCGCGGCTCGTTCCGCCTCCTTACGGAAAGCTTTAAACGCAAAGCTTTGCGCGGAGATACGGTCTTGATTTATGGCGCCGGCCGCGGCGGTGAAATCCTGATGCGTGAACTGCTCAATAATCAACGGCTCAACATAAAGCCCATGGGATTCATCGATGACGATCCCTTGAAAGCCGGCAAAAAATTCCAGGGCTATCCCGTTTGGGGTACATTTGCCGACCTGGCCGCGCTGCAAAAAAAACTCGGGTTCGGCGGCGTGCTGATATCTTATCACCACAAAGATCCGGAAAAGTTTCATCAGGTTGTCGACTACTGCAGGGAAAACCGCCTTTTTTTAAAGCGGTTCTCCATTCACATTGACGATGTCGATCTGGAAAGCTGATGGGCGTATGAGCTGATAAGCTGATGAGTTGTTAAGTAAGAAAAGATATGCGATTAGATCAGAACATGGCTAACGGCTCAGGGCGAACGGCGCACGAAAAAGAAGGGAACTTTTTCCATGCGCCTTGTGCCGTGCACCTTGCGCCCAGTCCTTAAACGTTCATAGCTTATGTACCCTCAAATCCTGGATCTCTTTCTGCCAACTAATTAGAAAAAGAACCTTAAGATTTTATGCGAATACTTGGAATAGAAACCTCCTGCGATGAAACCGCAGCAGCCGTAGTGGTTGATGGAACCCGGATCTTATCCTCGGTCGTGGCTTCCCAGATCGACGTCCACCACCGTTATGGCGGCGTCGTACCGGAGCTTGCGTCCCGCAAGCATATTGAGGCCATCGTTCCGGTGGTCACCGAAGCCCTCGACAAGGCCGATGTCGGGCTGGGTCAACTGGACGGTCTTGCCGTCACCCAGGGTCCCGGGCTGATCGGCTCCCTCCTGGTCGGTTTTTCTTATGCCAAGGCCCTGGCTTACGCCCTTGCGCTTCCCTGGATCGGCGTCAATCATCTGCAAGGCCATATCCATTCGGTCTTTTTGCAGCCTTCCCCGCCGCCGTTTCCGTTTATTTCCCTGCTGGTATCCGGCGGGCACACCAATCTTTATTATGTCACCGATTATTTAGAGATGGACCTGCTGGGCCAGACCCGGGATGATGCGGCCGGAGAAGCCTTTGACAAGGTTGCCAAAATGCTGGCGCTGGGATATCCCGGCGGGGTTGCCATCGACGAGCTGGCCCGCGCCGGGGACCCCGCAAAAATTGAATTTCCCCGCGCCTTCCTGGACAAATCCGGTTTTGAATTCAGTTTCAGCGGCATTAAAACAGCGGTCAACCGTTACATCCAAACCCATCCGGAAAAATACAAAGCGCAGCTGGCCGATATTGTGGCCGGCTTCCAGGAAGCGGTAGTGGACGTACTGACCTTTAAGGCCGTCCATGCCTGTCTGCAAAAGGGGTGTCAACATCTTGCGCTGGGGGGCGGTGTGGCCGCCAACAGCCGGCTTCGCGAGCGCATCCGGATGGATGCCGCCCGGGAAGGGCTCAC
This sequence comes from Desulfobacterales bacterium, assembly GCA_029211065.1. NCBI lineage: Bacteria > Pseudomonadati > Thermodesulfobacteriota > Desulfobacteria > Desulfobacterales > Desulfobacterales bacterium. Next base: position 3,954 of record JARGFK010000107.1, on the reverse strand, counting down.
GGTTCACCTGCCGCCCCTGGCGCTTTGCGGCGACAACGCCGCCATGATCGCAGCCGCGGGGTATCACTATCTGAAAGCAGGCCGGGTCTCGGATATGCAAGCGGATGTTTATTCAAGGGTAAAGTAAAGAAGCCTGCCCCGGCGTGGATTAGCCTTACTGGAATTTCATACACTTGCTGAAATTACAAATATCAACTTCCAAATATCAAATAAATTCCAATGACCAAAATTCGAAAATCCAAACAATTTTTCGTTGTGAAAAGTTTTGGTCATTGAACATTAAAATTTGAGGTTTGTTTGTAATTTGGTCTTTGGAATTTGTATTTTTAAACTGCCGCCAGGTACTTTCTTTTCAGCTTCAATATTCTCCGGACCGCTTCAGTCCCCTCCCGGGCATCAATGGTCTTATCCGCATAACCCTTCAGCAGGATTTCAAAAGCCGTTTCTATTCGAGGCCCTTCGTGGCAGATGAGGGTGATGTCGATGCCCGCTGCGATGATCCTTTCCATGACCGTATGGATATCGTAATATTTTACGATGGCCCCCATGTCCAGATCATCGGTCAGGATGACCCCCTCGAACCCAAGCCGCTTTCGCAGCAGATTCTTTGCAATCTCCACCGATAGACTTGCGGGCCAGGCATCGTCGATTCGGGTATAGACAACATGGGAAAGCATCATGCCGGCCACGTGGTTGGCAACGGCGTTTTTAAACGGCACCAGATCGAATCGGTTCAGGTCGTTGAATTCCGCATCCAGGACGGGTCTGTCCCCATGCGAATCCAGGGTGGTCCGGCCGATACCGGGAAAGTGTTTGGCAACCGCCATTATGTTTCGCTGCTGAAGGTGTGAAATGACCGTCAGACCGAGTTCGGAAACCCAATCCGGGTCGGGTCCGAAGACCCTCTCGGCCATGATGCCGCCAAACCCTTCCGGCACGACATCCAGGACCGGTGCCAGGTTCATGTTCACCCCGATAGCCGCCAATTCGGCCGCCGTCACCCGCCCGAATTCAGCCGCATCGTCCACTCCCTCCATGGCCGGATTCCCGGCAAACTGGGTAAAGGGCGTTTTGAGCCGCGCCACTGTTCCGCCTTCCTGGTCAATGGCGACAAAAAGAGACGGCTGGCCGCTCCGGCGGGCGTATTCCTGAATCGATTGGCAAAGCTGCGTGATCTGCCCGGGACTGTCGATATTTTGCGTAAACAGGATCACACCGCCGACCTTAAGGGTATCGATATAAAATTTCAGCGTTTGGCTGAGTTCAGTCCCCTCGAAACCCACCATCAGTCGCTGGCCGGCAGCCTGTTCGGCTGATAACGATTCAACATCCATTGGTTTAAGTCCTTTCTCTCGCAAATGCGATTTATCGATTCAACTGATATTTGCGCACAGCCCGGTTATGATCGGCCATGTTCGTGGAAAATTGATGGGAGCTGTCATTTTTCGATACAAAATACAGGTAATCGGTATCAGCCGGATATAGGGCCGCTTCCAGCGCCCGGGCCCCCGGGTTGGCAATCGGGCCGGGCGGCAGCCCCCTGATGCGATAGGTATTGTAGGGCCGCTCGGCTGCCAGATCTTTTCGGGTTATGTTTCCATTAAACCCCTCGATACCATAAATGACGGTGGGATCACTTTCAAGCCGCATCCGTTTTTTCAGCCGGTTGTGAAAAACAGACGAAATCAATGGGCGCTCGGCCGGCAACCCGGTCTCTTTTTCAATAATGGAGGCCAGCGTCACAATCTCATGTACGGTAAAACCCAACGCATCAGCCCGCTTTTTCCAATCCGGCAGAAATACCGAAAGAAACCGGCGGACCATGGTGTCCACTATCTTCCCGGGGCCGATGTCTTTGGGAAAATAATACGTATCCGGAAACAGATAGCCTTCAAAGGTCTCGGCCTTGATCCCCGCGGTCTTTACCCGGGCGGGATCACCGGCCGCCGCCAGGAAGTCCTGCGCACTTGTGAGGCCTGCTTCAGCCACCACTGCCGCGATCTGCCGCATGGTGTAGCCTTCCGGAGCGGTGACCTTATAAAGCAACACCTTACCGGTGACCATCATTTCAAGTATTTTGGCCGGTGTCAGCCTGGCGGAAAACAGATATTCACCGGCTTTAACCCGCTTGTCATACCCCTTGATGCGCGCCAGAAACGAAAATTTAAAAGGGCTTTGAATAATCCCGTATTCAAACAGGCGTTGGGAAATCGATTTTAGTCCTTCCCCCGGTTTAACCGCAACGACCTTCTCTACGGCGCTTTCCCCGGCCGGCAGCTTTGCGAACTTTAAAAGGCTCAGGTAAAAGCCCGCAGCGGCGGCAACAAAAAAAATAAGGGCAGATGTAATGATGATAAATATTTTTTTCACAAAGGAATCATATGCCAAAGTCCCGTTTTTTGTCAAAGGCGGAATAATGGCGAATAATATATTTGTTCAGCCAAAGAGTTCCATACCATCCTAAAAATGGCGGGAAAGATAATTGAAAAACCATTGAGCGCAACTTCTTTATTCACTCTTTTCGATTTGTTTTATTAGATCATTGAAGATGATATGGTGAAAGGGCGGAAACATGTACCAATAGATTTTTCCGGTAAGGCCCTTGGGCTGATAATAGGCATTCACAGACAGTCGATTTATGCCCTCTTCCCTAATGATGCGAAACTCCAGCCATGCCTTGCCAGGCAACTTCATCTCGGCTCGCAAGAGAAGCCTTTCGTCCTGCTTTAGATCCTCGACCCGCCAGAAGTCAATCACATCATTGATTCTCAAGTCGCTGTAACTTCTTCTTCCGCGCAAGGTGCCTACTCCCATAAAGATCCGGTCCACGATACCCCTTAACCGCCACATCCAGTTATTGTGAAACCAGCCCTTTTTACCCCCAATCCTGCAAATGTGACGGAAAAGGGAATGGGCGCTCTTCTCCGTAAGGAGAGAGTATGAACTGATGTAGCGGGGAGGCAGTTCCAGCTCATGAAGCTTTATGGCCAGGTAGTGCGCGGGCGGGTAGGCATCTGACCACCTTGTATGCACATTGTCCTGTTCATCCCGCGTCATGGCCCTCACGACGGCCTCTTTAATTGAAAAAGGCTGGAACGGCAAATACCGGGCGATATCGTTGTTCTGACAGACGACCCTGTTTTTTACGCCTTCAAGCAGACACCAGATGATTTGGCCGGGCACCGGGGTAAAAAGGTTCGCCAGGTAGGCGTAGGGTCCGATCCATGACAATGGCGACGGTATGAAAATATTCTTTTTACCCAAAAGATCGGATAGAATCCTCAGCATCATTTCATAGGTCAGGATATCACGCCCGCCGATATCAAAGGCTTTCCCGGCTGTTTCGGGGGTTTCAAGCACGCCGACAAGGTACTTGATTACGTCCCGAATTCCAATCGGCTGACATTCAGTCTTTGCCCAATAGGGGATGAGAAGGATGCGGAAATTTTTGGCCAGATGCTTGATAAGTTCATACGAGGCGCTTCCTGAACCAATAATGATGGCCGCGCGAAGGACCGTCGTCTGGGCGTTTGCGCGTTTGAGCTCCTCGGCAACTGCCATCCTGCTTCTCAGATGCGGAGAAAGAGGCGTTTGGATATCGCCAAGTCCTCCAAGATAGATGATCCGCTTGACATTTTTATGCCCAGCCGTTTTCCCAAAATTTATGGCTGCTTGAATTTCTATGGACTCAAATACTTCCCGGCCACAGAGCATCGAGTGGATCAGATAAAAGGCCGTGTGAATTCCGTCCAATGCTTTTCTCAGACCGTCCACATCCATGGCATCCGCCCCAACGATTTTAGCATTGGGCCACCGTTCCTTATGTTCGGGAGAGGCCACTCTTACCATGACCCGGACTTGGTATCCTCTGGCAAGCAGCTCGGGAACCAATCGTCCTCCAATATAACCGGTGGCGCCGGTGACAAGAATTTTTCCAATTTCCGGTTGCGGTCT
>JARGFK010000106.1 GCA_029211065.1 Desulfobacterales bacterium | reverse complement strand
CAATTTTTGAATAAATTTACTCAAATGGGTAATGTTCAATTGAACGCGCTCTAATTTGCTCAGACAGTTTGCCGACTGAAACAGAACCATCCGGCGGCTGGCGTAGCAGATATATGGAGATCATGCAATTGGAACATATTTTTGACAACAATTATAGATCATAACATCTATACTTATCCGGTCGAATCCGTTAACGCGTCGATCCGGCTGATTTCATCGGCGGACAGCTCCCAGCCGCAGGCCCGGGCGTTTTGCTCGACCTGTTCGGGTCGTTTGGCGCCGGCGATGACCGATTTGACTGCCGGGCGGGAAAGCAGCCAGCGGATGGCCAGATGCGACAGGGGAACGCCCCTTTTTGATGCCAACTTTTTTAAGCTTTCAACAACCGCCAAATTGTTCATAAAGATGTCATCATCAAACAACCCGGTTCGGTGGCGCCAGTCGTTTTCCGGGAGTCTAAAGGTGCTTGCATATTTCCCGCCAAGCAACCCAAAAGCCAGCGGTCCCCAGGGAATAAAACTGATCCCGTGGGCTTTGCAAAATGGCAGGATTTCAAATTCAACCGCTCTTTGGAAAATATTATAGCGGCTTTGAATCGCATCAATGGGACCGGCCGTTAAGGCTGCTTTAATGTCCGTTATTTCGAAATTGGATACACCGCCGGCCCGGATCAATCCTTGCTCTTTGAATTTCATTAAAGCGCCGTAGGCTTCTTCTGCAGGTGTTGTTCCATCCGGTTTATGGATATAATAAAGATCGATATAGTCGCGGCCCAATCGTTTGAGGGAAGCCTCCAGGGCACTGCGCAGGTAGGACGGATCGTTGCTGGTGCCGGTTTGTTTGGACCCCTTGAACGTAATTCCTCCTTTGGTTGCGATAACGACATCGTAAGTCCTGTTTCCCAGGGCCTTGCAGATGAGTTCTTCCGATCGGCCCAGGCCGTAGCTGTCGGCCGTGTCGATAAAATTAACACCTAAATCAACCGCGCGTTGAAGCAGTTGAATCCCGTTCTGTTCGTCAACGGATTCATAGAGGTTGTGTCCGCCGATGTAGTTGGTGCCAAAGCCGATTTCTGTAATGGCAATGTCCGAATTTCCCAATTTGTTTAATTTCATTTTTTACCATTCGTAATGTCGTTTATGGTTTTTAGTGCCCGGCATCCGTTCTGATGGATTGCCGGGTTGTCAACCCGTAAAGCAAAATCCCACGATTTTTGCGCCGGGAAGTTATCGTATCGATGAAAAATGTGTATCCGTATGTTAATACCATATCGGTGAATGGTCAATACGCCGCTGCCTTGTATCCGGGCCGATGAGATGATATACGGCAAATATTGGGAGGCGCAATTTTTGGCATAAAGGAGATCCCGGATTATGTCTCAGCAAATGAGCCTGTTTCCCACCAAAGACGTATCAGATGAAAAATCATCCCTTTTCGAAGGGGACGGCAACGCGATTGATGAGGTTTTCAGCGCCACGCACCGGTTTCGCAGCAGCCGGGAATACCTCCGCATGCTCCAGGTTATCAGCCGTTTTTCCAACTATTCCGCATTCAACGGATTTTTGCTTTTCATTCAGAACCCGGAGTTGACTTATGTTGCCACAGCCGGAACCTGGCGAAGGCGATTTAGGCGGGATTTGAAACCGGGCGCCCGTCCCCTGCTGATTCTTGCACCCATGTCTCCGGTTCGCTTTGTTTTTGATCTTAATGACACCGCGGGCGAAACCTTTCCGTCGGAGGGTCAAAGACAGGACGCCGCCATCGGCGGTTTCACGGAAGAAATTTTTGAAAATACGGTTCATAATTGTGCGCTGCATGGCATAATGGTTCGCCAGGTCGAGACAAGCGCTCGTACAAATGGAAGTGCGGTTCCGCTCTGCGATGATGTTCGTCAGAAATATCCGGAACTGGACCTGGACGCCGGCATGAAATATTTGATTTTGCTCTACAGGGATCATCGGCTGGAAGACAAGTACAGGGCGATGGCCCATGAACTGGGACAAATCTTTTGCGGTCATCGCGGTATCGACCGGAATGCCTGGTGGCCGGACCGACGGAAAGCAGAACCGGCGGTTGCCAAACTTGAAGCAGCATCCATAGCGTTTCTTATCTGCCGGCGGATCGGTATTTTTATCAGCGCGGATAGGTGCTTTGCTGATTATCAAGGCAAGGACCAGATGCTGCCATTACTCGGATTGAATGCGGTTTTGCAGGCGACGAGCTATATAGAAGAGATGGGTCGCTCACGCTGGCAGAAACCCCGGAAAAGCCGCTGAACCGCAACAGCGCGCGCATTCCCCGCAGCTTACTGCGGGGTTAGCGAATCTAAAATTAGATTAAAAGTCTTTACGGTCGAATCCCGCTGCAGCGCGACTGTCCCGCCTTGGCGGGACAGCAGGGTTCGTTAATTAAATATTTTTATTTTTAGGGAGTATCCCATGCCGGAACAAAAAAAAGTTGATGTGGTCATACTGGGTGTCGGACCGGCCGGCCTACAGGCTGCCATTCATGCCGCCCGCAAAAAAGTGTCGGTATTATTAATGGGCCGCTCGGTCAAAAGCAGCCTTTTTCATGCACATATTGAAAACTTCTGCTGCATCTTCAAGGTTTCAGGCGAAGATATGTTGCAGGCGGGCAAGGAACAGGCGCTCGGATTTGGTGCGGAGTTGCTGGAAGAGGATGTTCTGAAAATTGCTTTTGCCGGAAACCGATTTCAGATTCAAACCGAGAGCGGAGACCGGATTGAAAGCAAGAGCATTGTGATTGCCACGGGGACAAGCCGTAACAAACTGGGGGTTCCCGGAGAAGAAAAATTGCTGGGTCGCGGGGTAAGCTACTGTGTGGAGTGCGATGCGAATTTTTTTAAGGGCGAGGATGTATGCGTCGTTGGGGGTGAAAGCGCTGCAGCCGGTGGCGCCTTGACACTGGTGCATTCGTCAAAATCCGTCCGTTTGGTATGCCGGTCACTCGGAGTAACCGCCGCCCTGAAACAAGAACTTAAACAAAGTCCGGTCATTATCCACGAGGGAACCTGGCCGGTTGAGATCATCGGCAAAGACAAGGTTGAAGGTCTGAAGACGGATGACGGCACGGTTCTTTCTGTCAGTGGCATATTTGTCGAGCTGGGCGCCAAAGGTGTTATGGAGCTGGCTACCAGCCTGGGAATCCAATTAGACCAAGAGATGAGATACATCGCGACGAACAAGCAGCAGGAGACCAATGTCCCCGGCATCTTTGCCGCCGGCGACGCCTGCGGACCGCCCTGGCAGATGGCAAAGGCCGTCGGAGAGGGGTGTGTGGCCGGCCTCGGCGCTGCAACATATGTGCGAAAAATACCCAACGCTGCTTAAGCGTTGATGCCTTAAAACTTTTAACTTGAGTTAACCCCCTGATTTTGATATGGTAATGGAGATTAAAAACCGCTATTTGCGCGATGACGGGTTGTGGGTGCTTTACATGGGCCGAAATGGGCCGGCTACAGCGTCGAGGATAAAGACTTTGCGTCCCGCAAAAAAAATATGGTATACAATTCTGTGCGTGTGTATATGCAATCTCATCGGAATAAGCCCCGGGTTTGCGGATATCTACAAGTATATCGACAGCAACGGTGTCTTGCACTTTACCAATGCGCCTACCTCCTCCCACTACAGGCTTTATATCAAGGAAAGACCGGCGGCAGCACTGCCGGCAAGTCTAACCGGAAAATATGAACCCATTATCAACGCCGCCTCCAAACGCCACGGCATTTCAGCCCACTTGTTGAATGCGATGATCAAAGTGGAATCAGATTATAATCCACGGGCGGTTTCCAGAAAAGGGGCCAAAGGTTTGATGCAGATCATGCCTGAAACCATGAAAGCATTGAATATCGCCAATGGATTTGATCCGTGGGAAAATATAATGGGCGGTGCGCGCTATTTCAAACAGCTTTTCAACCGCTATGAAGGAAAGCTGCCGCTGGCGCTGGCGGCTTATAACGCCGGTCCGGGGGTGGTGGATCGTTTTGGTAGCATTCCGCCCTTTCGGGAAACAGAAGCATATGTTGAGAAGGTTATCCGGTATTATTACCTGTTTAAAAGGGGCTAATCCCCCAAAACCATGTCGGTGTCAATGGTCGCACCCTTTTTAATAACAGCCTGTGAGGGCTGATTATTTTCAATTATCACCCGGCCTTTAATCCTCACGTCCGCTTCAAACCGCACGTCTCCGCGAATCGTTAAAGACACACAGTCCTTGAGTGAAGGGATGCCATCGCTAAAGCGTTGATCGAACAGGTCCAGACGGCTGTAAAAATTCGGGTCGAGCTGGATCCTGATAAAATCAGTGCGGCAGTCCGGATTTAATATCAACTGCTTGTCGTCCGTAAAAACAAACCGGTCGGAGCGAAGCTCCATGAGGTCGTTGCAGGTTTTGACCGGCATGAACCGGGTTTTGGGAATCTTGACGGCGCGGGCGCCTTCAAAAAGAGAAATGGCCGCACCCATGGCGGTTTCAAGTTGATATACCGGCGGGCTGTTGTCGTCCCGCGGGTCCAACGTCTTGGGGTTTAGTATCATCGGCAGGCGAACGGTTTTTTTGTCCCGGATCAGTGTTTGCAAAAATTCCAGGTTGATCCAGATATTATTGGTATTGAAAAACCGGTAGCAGTCGATGTCCCGGAAAGCGTCCAGTTCCGCCTTTGGACATTGCGCGGATTCGCGTAAAATCAGACGGCCGCTTTTATGGCGGGCGATATGTCCGCCCTTAAGGTCTGCCGGTGTTCGCTCGGCAACTTCCATCATAAAGGGAATATTTTGTTTGGAAAAATAGCCCAACAGGGCCGGGTCAACCGTCGCGCCCAGATTGTCCGAATTGGCGATAAAGGCATAGTGCACCCCCTGATCCAGAAGCTTTTGCAGGATTCCGGAGGTATAGAGCGCGGTATATACATCCCCATGTCCGGGAGGATTCCATTCAAGCTCAGGATCATTGAGACAAACGGCCGGCGCCAGCCCTTGCTGTAAAATCTTTGGAAATTTATGCTGCAGAAAAACCAGAGGCCCGTCGGGACGGTCATATGCCGCCAGGGCCTTTAAAGTGTCCTTATGGGTGTTGAAACTGTTCATAAAGGCCAGCCGCATCCGCCGATGCAAGGTTTGGCGCAGAATGATTTCAAGAAATGTTTTGCCGGGTTTTACATCAATAAGGGATTTTGCCTGGGTGAGGCCCATGGTGGTCCCCAGGCCGCCGTTGAGTATGATTTTAACGGTATTTTTAAAAACATGCTGTCCGGTCTCGGCATATTTAATAAGGTCGGATAAGTCGTCAATATCTTCGGGTCCCACACAGGTGAGGTCCCGGTCATATATCAAGCCGGTTTCACCGGCAGCGACCTGGTTGTAATAATAGGCAAAAGTTTTAATGACAATCGGCGGCAGCCCGTCTGCTTCCATTTTTTGGACAAAGGTTTTCAGGTTTTCTGGTTCGCCTGCAGGGGTCACTGTTACCTCCTAACAGCTGCTGTTGCCGGTGGCTCGCGGGTGAGTTATACCGGTTCAACCCATCCTAAGGGGTCCTCGGACTTGTCATATTGAATATCTGTCAGGGTTTTAAAAAAACGATGCGCCATGGGCCCGACTTTGCCGTTGCCGACGCTAAGGACGGTATCGCCGCATTTCAGTTCGCCCACCGGCGAAACAACTGCGGCGGTTCCTGTGCCGAAAATTTCCTGAAGTGACCCGGAAGCATGCGCTTTCATGACTTCGTCGATACTGATCTTTCTTTCGGAAACCTTGATGTTCCACATTTTTGCCAGGGCGATGACGGAGTCTCTGGTTATGCCGGGAAGGATACTGCCGCTTAACATCGGGGTAATGAGTTCATCGTCGATGACGAAAAAGATGTTCATGGAGCCGACTTCTTCGATATACTTTTGTTCGACACCGTCCAGCCACAGCACCTGGGTATAGCCGTTTTTATGCGCCTGCTCCCCGGCGTAAAGGCTGGCGGCATAGTTGGCAGCGGTCTTGACTTCTCCCAGGCCGCCGCGCACGGCCCGGACATGATCTTTGGTGACCCAGATCTTGACGGGGTTGAAGCCCTCTTTATAGTAAACGCCCACCGGTGATAAAATGATAAAAAAGCGGTAGGTGTAAGAAGCCCGAACCCCCAGAAAGGGGTCCATGGCGATAATGGTCGGCCGGATATACAGCGATGTTTCCGGGGCGCTGGGGACCCAGTCCTTTTCGATTTTGAGCAGTTCTTTCAGCGCGCTAAAAACAGCGTCGGCATCGAATTCAGGAATACACAGCTTCCGGCAGGAACCGTTCATGCGTTTAAAATTGTCTTTGGGCCGGAAAAGCTGGATGTCGCCGGAAGCGGTTCGGTAGGCTTTGAGGCCTTCAAAGACCGTTTGCCCGTAATGCAGCACCATCGTTGAGGGGTCCATTTGAATAGGCGCGTAGGGTTCGATGCGCGGGTTATGCCATCCTTTATCCGAACCGTAATCCATATTAAACATATGGTCGGTAAACATGGTTCCGAATGTTAAATCGGAATCATCCGGACGTGATTTTAACTTGTCTGTTTTGTTAATGGTTAACTGCATTTAAAATTACCTCCAGAAGTAGAATTAGTAAATTCACAACTTGAAATGATATAACATGGTGTTATTTTAAATCAAGCCTTAAGTTTACGCCTTTGCTAAACGTTGCCGGGTTTTTGATGCAATAGAAGGGTTTCGTCCAATTGACTTTATAAAGAAGCTTGGGTATGAAGCAATATACAGCTATTTTTTTGAAAGGTAATGAGAATGAATTCTACCCCGAAGGCGGCCCGTGTCGAACCGCGACGACTGGGCCCCAAAAATAAATTTAAATTTCGATGTCATGACAAAATTTCCTGCTTTACGAAATGTTGCCGCGGGATCAATATCATCCTTACGCCCTATGACATTATTCGGCTAAAGAACCGTCTGGGGCTCAAATCCGATGAATTTTTGGCCCTATACACGGAACCTCAGCTGCTGGAAAAAACCGATCTGCCGGTCATCACGCTCAAGCTGCTTGATGACGATTTGGCGTCCTGCCCGTTTGTCAGAACAGATGGATGCATCATTTACGAGGACCGACCCACCACCTGCCGGTATTATCCCCTGGGAGTGGCATCGCTGAGCCACAAGGAGGGAGCCGACGACGATGGATTTTATTTCTTTGTAGATGAACCGCACTGCCAGGGATTTAACGAGGACAAGGTCTGGAATGTCCAGGAGTGGCGTCACGATCAGGGGGTTGATGTCCATGATGACATTAATGCGGAATGGACGGATCTGGTTGTCAGAAAGCGGTCGTTTCCGCCCAGTGTCAGGCTTACGGAACAAGGCAAGCAAATGTTTTTTATGGTCAGCTACAATATCGATATGTTCAGAGCGTTTGTATTTGAAAGCTCTTTTTTAAAACGTTATGATGTCGACCAAGACACCCGCACAAGAATCAAGCAGGATGAAATCAGTCTGTTGAAATTCGGGCTCAAGTGGTTGAAGTGGATTCTTTATAAAGAAGGGCAATCCGAGTTTAGAGAGATCCGGACCAAATAAAAGCCACGCCCGAAGGCGTGGCTTTCAGTTTTATAGTGGTTGTCAAAATAACGTCCCGAATCAGCTTCCGGACAATTCCGTTTTACAGGTATCCTTCGTAATAGAGACCTTCCTGATAGGACGGCGTATTGAGCCGCTCGTCAATGTCAACGCTGAAAAAGTCTGCCAACGGTTTAAATATTTCAGGCGAATCGGCCTGGACCTTTCGAGCGACGAGGAGCACTTTATCAAGTCCGGCGCGGGTCATTTTGCCGATGGGGGGGCGGCATTGGCCCGAAGGCATTCCCAGCAGTTTCATCAGGGTTTTGATTGCCAGGGGATTTCTGGCCCGGCAAAGAACATCTCCATACGGCGTTTTTTCCATGGTTTTAACCGTTACCAGGTCAAAAAGCGGTTTAAGCGAGTTGAGCAGCTGTTTCGCTCCTTCGAGGTCGCCTTGCTGAAGCAGGCGGACCAGATTGGACAGGGCCGCGGGAACAATATTTGAAACCACGGATATAACACCGGCGGCTTTAATCTCCGGGTTTACCATCATTTCGTACGTCATGCCGTCATCGCCGGAAAAGATCGTATAATCCGGGCCGCAGCATTTGCGTGTCCGTTTCATGTTTTCAAGGTCGGCGGTGGCTTCTTTTACGATGGATACGTTTTTATAATCCTGATAGAGCAGGGCAAGGTCTTCCGGCAGCAGTTGGGCGCCCGTTCGACCGGGAATAACATAAGGGATGACCTGAACATCCGGAACAGCGCGGGCCACCGGGCCGACATATTCTTTTCTGATTTCCAGGGAGCTGGGGCCATTGTAATAAGGGTCTACCAGCAAAACGGCATCAACACCCAAATCAGCGGAATGTTTAGACCCTTCGATGGCCTCTTCGGTATTGTTGCTGCCGGTTCCGGCAATGCAGCCGCATTTTTTTCGGGCCTGCTGGGCGACCACCTTGATGACCTTTTTGTGTTCCTCCCAGTTTAGGGTCGGACTTTCTCCGGTTGTACCGACTGCCAGTATGCCGCTGATTCCGTTTATGATCTGGTATTCCACCAGCTTTTCAAGGCCTTTAAAATCAACGGTGGAATGTCCGGCCGTAAACGGTGTAATAATTGCAGTAAAACATCCAGTGAGCATAGTCCCTCTCATAGAAACTTTTTGGGGTTTAGAAAAAACATCCCGGGAGTTATCGAATATTTACCCAACCATGCGGGACAGTTGAAACGAAACTTTTAAAACCAAACGCCCAAAAACGCTGCTATAAATAAAGAATGGTTAAAAAGAGCTAGTAGAATGTATAAACAATAGTTCCCGTGTGGCTCGCCTTAAGTATATAAAGACGTTAAAAAAACTATAATTTGTTGTCAAGAAAAAAAATGTTAAATACAATAAATATAAGTAAGCGTAACGCCGGGTCAAAGCGGTTTTTATTTTACAATGCCTCCAAAAAGATATGGTACAATATCTAAAAGTGGGGTAAGCTGGCCAACAAGCATAAGCAGATTAAAATGAAAGGAAAGATGAGCATGTCGAAAGCAAAAAATGTGGATGAATATATCGCCCAGCAGCGGGCGGCCCTGGCGGGAAATCCCGATTGCGGTACAACCCATTACAATCTTGCGGTGGCGTTGCTGGGACAAAAAAAATATGATGAAGCAGAAAAAGAACTCCATGAAGCGCTGAGTTGCAGCCCGAACCTTGCCGAAGCCTATGTCCAACTGGGGGGAATCCGGTTGCAGCGGGGCGACCTGGACGGGTGTCTCGAGTTCAATAAACAAGCCGTACAGTCAAGAGCCGGATTTGCAGAAGGTTACGGCAATATCGGTTTTGTGAATCTGCAACAAGGAAAACTGGACGAAGCTATTTTTGCGCTTGAAAAAGCGGTTAAATTCAATACCCGCTTTCTACAGGCCTATGCCACCCTGGCAAATGCCTATTTAATGAAAGGGATGATCGCTGAAAGCATTGAAACGAACTTAAAGGTGCTTTCAATGGAACCGAATTTTGCAATTGCCCATAACAACCTGGCCATCGCGTATCTTGAAAGCGGACAACCGGAGCTGGCCGTCACCCACTGCGACAAGGCGGTTGAGCTGGGATATGCCGTCGCCCCTGAAATAATTAAAGAAATAGAACAGTATCGATAGCCTGAATCGACGGCGGACGGGCTGGTTTTCAAATTCACTTTCTAAACCCTTCAAGGCAGAACGTGCTCCAGTTTACTTATATACTCTCCAAAAACAACCAGTCGGTTTCCCCTCGCAGCAAAATCTGGAATGCGCTCCTTCCGATGGATCGAAATCTGTTCGCGGGCGTCAGCGGCGGCAAGTCCGCTGATGCACCGGTGAGTTATAAAGATTATTTTCAGGCGGCGCGTATATTCTTGATGCGAAATAAATTTGCAGACCTGACCCAGGCCGCGGCTATTCGCTTAGAACGAACTGTCCGGCCGGAAGAAATCCGCGAGGTTCGTGTCTCTCTGGAAAAACACGGGCAATTTTACCATCCGTCCAGAGTTGATGTTTGTGGATCTGGATTTACGGCCGCGTTTGTTTTAAATGTGGCTATATCCGCAACCGGTAAAGCCTGGATTGAAAACGAATACCACACAATCAAGAAATTAAAGAAAGATTTTACGGTTGGTTATCTCCCGGAGGTATATGCTTATGGCGAGGTGCCATTAAAAGACCATGGGTATTCCATACCCATGTTTTTGGGAGAATGGTTTGAGGGCTTCAATGAATTTCATTTGTCATGTGACCCGGAAACAAGGCAAAATCGAATTGTTGCCTGGGATTACAAGGGGGGTGATTTTTTTCTGTCGTCAACCCAGGCCACTAATTTGTTCAGGCAGGCAGCTAAAATATTAACCTTTTATTATAATCCCGAGACTTTTGAGCAGATATTTTCCTGGCACCACGCTGCCGGGGATTTTGTGTTGAAACAAGAAAAGGACCGGATAACCGTTCGCCTGATTACCGTGCGGCAGTACCTGAAATTGTTTAAAAATTCAAAAGGGATTGAAAATAAAACGACTTTTGCCTTAAAAGCGCTGTTGATTTTTTTCCTGCAGCTTTCCATTCGGATGCGCCTGGACAGGCTTGACGGCACCGGTCCGGTTGCCTGGTTGGGACATGAGGCGCTGATGGGCACCGTAAGCGGGTTCTTCGAAGCCCTGGCGCAAAAACCTCCGCTTCCGAAGCTGCCGGTCCCAATAACAGACGGTTTTAAAGCAACCCTTTCCATCCTCACGGAAAAGGAATTGCTGGGATTGCTAAGCGATCTTGCTGCAACGTATCCGCCGGCCAGTCCGGACATCCCGGCCGTTCAGGCGCATTTGGAGCAGCATGCGGCCGACCTTTACCGGGTGATTCATATGGGCAAAATATGATTTGGCGCCGTTACAACTCATGGGAATAAAAAGGATTGTTAGACCGCAAATCCTCTGTTTTCTATTGACAAGCAAGGTTATTGATTCTATACCTCAAACCTTGGGGATAATTTCATGGACCCCCTATTGCTAAATTATAAAATATATAAATATATCGAAGATATATCGAAATAACAAACCGAGAGGAGGTGACCTCGACAGCGCAGTAATACACGAGAGATTCATACAAGTATATGGGTGAATTTACAAAACTGAAAATGGAGGTTAAATATGGCAAAACATAAAACCCCTTTGTTGGATCAACTGGAAACTGGGCCGTGGCCGAGTTTTGTGACCGACATTAAGCGGGAAGCCGAATCAAGAGCTAAGAATGAAAAAGGTGTTGAGTACCAGATACCTCAGGATGTGTGTGAAGATATTCTGGGCCTGCTGGAGCTGTCTTTCAAACATGGCAGGACCCATTGGAAGCACGGCGGAATCGTCGGCGTGTTCGGCTATGGCGGCGGCGTCATCGGCCGGTATTGCGACCAGCCCGAGATGTTCAAGGGCGTCGCCCATTTCCACACGCTGCGCGTCAACCAGCCGGCCGGCAAGTTTTACAAAACAGAATTTTTAAAGCAGCTGTGTGACTTGTGGGATATGCGCGGCAGCGGCATTACCAATATGCATGGATCCACCGGCGATATTATTCTGCTAGGGACCACGACGCCGCAGCTGGAAGAAATTTTTTATGAATTGACCCATAAATACAATCAGGATCTGGGCGGGTCCGGTTCCAACCTGCGGACGCCTTCGGACTGCATCGGTCAGGCCCGCTGCGAATATGCGTGTTATGACACCCAGGCGCTTTGCCATGACCTGACCAATTCGTATCAGGATGAACTGCATCGTCCGGCGTTTCCCTATAAATTCAAGTTTAAGCTTGACGGCTGCCCCAACTGCTGCGTGGCATCCATCGCCCGGGCGGATATGTCTTTTATCGGCACCTGGCGGGATGACATCGGAATCGACCAGGAAGCGGTCAAGGCCTATGTCGGCGGGGAGATCCAACCCAATGCCGGCGCCCATGCCGGCCGCGACTGGGGCCCGTTTGATATCAAGAAAGAAGTCATCAACCTGTGTCCCACCGAATGCATGAAGTATAAGGATGGAAAACTTTTCATCAACAATAAAGAGTGTACGCGCTGCATGCACTGCATCAATGTCATGCCCAGAGCATTGCGAATCGGCAATGACCGTGGTTTGTCCATTCTGGTGGGTGCAAAGGCCCCGATCCTCGACGGCGCCCAGATGGGCTCACTGCTGGTTCCCTTTATCAAGGCGGAAGAGCCTTACGATGAAATCAAAGAAGTCATCGAAAAAATATGGGACTGGTGGATGGAAGAAGGCAAGAACCGCGAACGGCTGGGCGAACTGATCAAACGGCAGGGATTCCAGAAGCTGCTTGAGGCGACCGAGATTAAGCCGATGCCGCAGCATGTTCAGGAACCGCGTTCCAACCCCTACATTTTCTGGAAAGAAGAAGAGGTAGAGGGCGGCTTTAAGCGCGATGTCAATGAATTCAGAAAACATCATCAGCGATAGGGGGTGACAACCATGGCTTTTATATCCTCAGGATACGATCCAAAACAACCGATGAAGGACCGGATAACCGACATCGGTCCTCGACATTTTGAAGAATTTTATCCGCCCGTAATCAAGAAAAACAAGGGCAAATGGCTGTATCATGAAATCCTGGAACCCGGCGTGCTGGTGCATGTGTCTGAAACCGGCGACAAGGTTTTTACGGTCCGGGCCGGCGGCGCGCGTTTGATGAGCGTGTCCCATATCCGTGAAATCTGCGACATCGCGGATAAACACTGTGGCGGTCATGTGCGGTTTACCACCCGAAACAATATCGAATTCATGGTGGACAGCAAAGACAAGGTAGAACCGTTAAAGAAAGACCTGCTCAGCAGAAAACAGTCGGGCGGGTGCTACAAGTTCCCTGTTGGCGGCACCGGCGCGGGGATTACCAATATTGTCCACACCCAGGGCTGGCTGCACTGCCATACACCGGCAACGGACGCTTCCGGTCCGGTAAAAGCCGCAATGGACGTGCTGTTTGAAGATTTCACCAGTATGCGGCTTCCGGCGCACCTGCGCGTTTCGCTGGCCTGCTGCTTAAACATGTGCGGGGCGGTTCACTGTTCGGACATCGCCATTCTGGGCTATCATCGCAAACCGCCGATGCTGGACCACGAATACCTGGATAAAATGTGCGAGATCCCGCTGGCGATTGCGGCCTGTCCCACGGCAGCCATCAAGCCGGCCAAAGTCGATCTCCCGGACGGGAGAAAAGTCAACAGTGTTGCGGTCAATAACAGCCGCTGCATGTTCTGCGGCAATTGCTACACCATGTGCCCGGCCATGCCCCTGCAGGACGATGTAGGCGATGGCATTGTCTTAATGGTGGGCGGAAAGGTTTCCAACCGCATCAGCGCTCCGAAGTTTTCAAAGGTCGTGGTGGCCTTTATCCCCAACGAGCCGCCGCGCTGGCCGAAAACGACTGAAGCAATCAAGCAAATAGTAGAAGCTTATGCCAAGGACGCCCGCAAGTATGAACGCCTGGGCGAATGGGCCGAACGGATCGGGTGGGAAAGATTCTTTGATAAATGCGAACTGGAATTTACCCATCATCTGATCGATGATTTCCGCGATCCGGCCTATTTTACATGGCGTCAGACAACCAACTTTAAGTTCTAACACTCTAACAACCGGCAGGGGTTGCCTCTACAGGCAGCCCCTGCATTTATAAAGAAGGACTCAACCATGGATCAAGCGGAAGCAACGGCAAAAATCGTAGCAGAACTCCAGGGTAAAAAGGGCAAAAGTAAATTTTATTTCAACGATTTGGCAAAAATTCTGGAGATGAAACCAAGAGACGCCAAAAAAATGATCAACCTGATGGTTCAGGAAGGCGTTCTTGAATACTGGTCCAGCGGCAGCACCTCCATGTACGGACTTAAGGGCGCCGGCAAGCAGGCGGCGGCCGAACACGAAGACTAAACCGTGTGAAAAAACGGCTCCGTGCCGTGTTTGATTTTCGAAGCCTGCCGATAGGTGTAAGAAAAAAATGGAATTTCCCAGACTGGTGATGGCAGCCCTGCGGGGCGGATCGGGAAAGACCATACTGTCGATCGGAATCATCGCAGCATGGAAAAAGCTGGGGAAAACCGTCGCTCCTTTTAAAAAAGGT
Source organism: Desulfobacterales bacterium (assembly GCA_029211065.1). Lineage (NCBI taxonomy): Bacteria > Pseudomonadati > Thermodesulfobacteriota > Desulfobacteria > Desulfobacterales > Desulfobacterales bacterium. Next base: position 1,989 of record JARGFK010000106.1, on the reverse strand, counting down.
CCGGATTATATTGATGCGGGCTGGCTTGCCCTTGCGGCCGGCCGGCCCTGTTTTAATCTGGACACTTTCCTGGTCGATGCGGCGCTTGTCCGCGCCTCTTTTCTGACCCATACCCATCCGGGTGATATCGCACTGATAGAAGGCAACCGGGGACTTTACGACGGCATGGACCGCGCCGGCGCAACCAGCACGGCCGAGCTGGCCAAACTGCTCGGCGCGCCGGTCATTCTCTGCATCGACTGCACCAAATCCACCCGCACCATGGCGGCCGCAGTTTTGGGGTGTCTGCACTTTGACCCGGAAGTTCAGATAAAAGGGGTTATTTTAAACCGTGTGGCCGGTTCCCGCCACGAACAAATCCTGCGCCAAAGCATCGAGCACCATTGCGGCATTCCGGTTCTGGGCGCTGTGCCGAAATTGAAAAATGAAAGCTTCCCGGAGCGTCACATGGGGCTGGTACCAACGCCGGAACATGACTGGGCCGGCGATTCCATCGAAGCCGCAGCAAAAATGGCGGCGCAATACCTGGAGCTTGAAGCGTTGTCCCGGGTGGCTGCCCAAGCCCTTCCCGTTCCAACGGTTGAAAAAGAACGGGAGAAAATTAAAGGCCGGGAGACCATCAAAAGCCAACCGGCCCGGGTGGTAAAAGGCCCTGCTCCTCGAATCGGCATCATGAGGGATTCGGCGTTTCAATTCTATTATCCGGAAAATATCGAAGCGCTCCGCTCAGCCGGCGCCCAAACCGTATTTTTGAGCCCGCTGGACGACAAACCGTTTCCGCTGGTGGATGCCCTCTACATCGGCGGCGGATTTCCGGAAACACACGCGGAAAGACTGGCTGCCAACATCCACTTCAAAGAAAAAATAAAGTCGTTGGTGGAAAAGGGCCTTCCCATTTATGCCGAATGCGGCGGATTGATGTATCTGGGCGAGACGCTGGTGCTGGGGGAAAACGCTTACCCCATGACCGGGGTGTTGCCGGTTGTTTTCGGATTTTCCAAAAAACCCCAGGGTCACGGGTATACCATTGTCGTTGTAGAGAGAAAAAACCCTTACTTTCCGGTGGGAACGGAATTGCGCGGGCATGAATTTCACTATTCCACGGTTTTAAAATGGAGTGGCGCGGATAAGGACCTGGCCTATTCAATGAAAAGAGGCGCCGGGTTTATGAGACAGAAGGACGGGTTATGTTTTAAAAACGTCCTGGCAACTTATACGCACATCCATGCGCTGGGAACGCCGGGATGGGCCGAGAAGCTTGTTCAAAATGCCAGGTCTTTTCAACGTTCCAAAGCGTAAAAAACACATAAAAAAAGGGTAATCATCTCTACCAGAGAAGATTACCCTTTTTTATTAGGATCAATTATTTCTGGTGGCAATTGTTACATCTTGACTTCGTGGGCGCTGCGCCCTTGTCGGATGATTTTAGTTTTTTGGCTTTATTAAAATCACTGTGGCAGCCGCCGCAGTTTTCGTGGATCGCTTCGGCATGATACTTTTTGATTTTTTCCTTTTTATCCAGCTTTTCCTTTGAAGGTTTCTGGCCCGGTTCCTTATGGCAGGAAATACAGCCCTGGACATCATCACCGGCCTTTAAATCCTTTAAAGGCTTGCCGTTTTGATCGTGGTGGCAGTCACCGCAGCCGTTTGGAAAAAGCTTGGGATTGGCCTTGGCATAGTCTTCAGCGTGCTTTTTATGTTCAAACGTGACGATGGGCTTGGTGTGTTTGTCATAGGCCTTGTTTTCCATTTTTATGGCATCTGGAGCCGTGGTTCCCGCATTCAGGCCGGTTGACACAAACATGACCGCTATTGCCAAAAACAACATCATTACTAAGACAGTTCCTTTCCGCATAAGCTTTTTTTCACCTCCTTTAGTGTTAACGATGATAAAAATATATTATAAGTCACACAGTGAAATCATTTTGATGACGATGCATAAAACTATCAAGCTCGCTCGGATCTGTCAATAATGTAGTATATAAAAAA
>JARGFK010000105.1 GCA_029211065.1 Desulfobacterales bacterium | reverse complement strand
TGTGTCGCGCCAAATGATTATTGGAGGTAACCCTCTACATATAGTGGGCGGTTGAGTTAACTGCATACCCAGTTTTTTTATATTTTATTTATTAGTTCTCATCTGGATTTTTCAATTTTGACCTGAGATTATCATGAATATGATAGCATCTTAATGATATGTTTACCCCATCACCGATTTCCTGTACCCCATAAAATAGAAGATTTGGAATCGGTATCATCCGTGATATCTTACCGGTTATTCAGCATATCAACCCGCATCAAAACCGGTGATTAGTATGACATGCCTCAAATTTTATAATAGCCTGATTGTTGATTATAAACACCTTGGGAGTCAAACAATGCGTAAAATCCGGGAGTCTGAAAAATTCCACACTACCAAGGGGGATTATTGGGGGAATAGGCTTTTTCGACGGCATTCTGAACCGCGTTCATGATTACGCGGCTGCTGTTGGTTGCGCCGCTGACCGCATCGACGTTGGTGGATTGCGTCGCGATGATTCTTTCCATAATGGGCTGTTCAGCCTTCCGGCCCCTCCAAGCCTGGTGCGCTACCACTTTAATGCTGCTGATCTTTCCTTCTGCGATGGACACCCGGACCACCGCCTTGTTGGGTCCGCCCCGGTAGCTGCCTTCATAGATGCCGTCCTTTAGCAGCGCCGGGTTTATGGCGCTTTCAGGCGGAGGGGTCATGGCGCAGCTCAGGAAAAGCAAGCAGCCTAAGAAGAGGCGCAGCACCGTCATATGGAACACTCCCATAGCACAATGTTATGGTTATGATTTTTCATCTCTTTTAAGGCAGACAAGCCAGGGTAAAAATATGCTTTTCAACCGTATCGTGAAAGGCTGAAAATGTCTCCGCAGAATCGATTTGAAACCGGCTTTTGTACCGGCCGACCCGCTTTACCGCAACCCGCTGCCAGGCTTCGGCCAGGTTCAGATCCAGGGCTTTGGCGACCGCTTCTTTGATGGACCAGATCCTGATGGCGGCTTCCACCGCCCCCAGCCTGGAGGCCTGGACCAGCTGCCTCTCCGGCTCGTCCATGAACAGGTCCTGGGACCGCAGGACCCGCGCCGATATTTTTTCCACATCGATCCCGACCCGTTCATCGGACACCACCGCAATGACAAAACGATCGTCATGGGATACGGAACAGTCGACCGCTGCCGCCGTGCCGATTTGCCGGCAGCAGGGACGGCTTAAATCCGGGCAAAGCGTGTCGATGTCCCCGGCCGGCGTTTGAAAATCATTACCGGAAAGGCGCCGGCTGATCCGTTTGCAGGCCAGCCGGGCGGCCAGAAAGCTTTGCCTGCGTTTCATTCCCATGGGTTGGAAGCGTTTTATTTCAGAACCGGAAAGCGCCTTGTCTGCAAAGGGGGGCAGCGTTTTTATTTCTGCTACCGAAAGTTCGCGGCAATTAGGCCGGATGTTTTGGAAAAGACAGCCCTTCCCGGCTTTTTTTATCCATGGGGGCGGCGTCACCCGTCCCGCGCTCACATCCCGCATGAGAACGCCGCTGACGCTTTCACAAAGCTCCCCCTCAGTGTCGTATATCCAGATATTAAAAATCAGCGGATTTGAATCCGCCTTTGCCGGCGCAACCCTTCCAAAATATGCGCAGCCGGGAAGCGTGGGATGATACACGTTGCGACGCCCAAACCCCACCGGAAAAGCGACGGTGTCCTTATAACATTGCGCCCAGACGCAGGCGGCATGAAAGGCGGCATCCAGGGGAAACGGTGAGCCCAGACTCCGGCCGTCTCGAGGCCCGTCAGGGTCGTCCGGCGCTTTAATTTGGGCAATGGCGCCGTTTTCAGAAATATAGAGCGGAGCAATGATATTCCGATAGCAAGGACCGAAGGGAACCAGGTCCCGATAGATCTTCTCCGGTGAAACCTCAACACAGGTCCCCTCCAGAAAAGCAGGCATGTCTATAGGGGGCAATGTATGGCCGTCCCGTTTTCGGGGAAAGAGAACAGCGGCATGAACCATGGATCGGGTAATGCCGGACTTTCCGGATTTCGTTTTGGTCAGCAGCAGGGCCCGGACATCGCCGCCGGTATACATTTCAAGTTCCGCAAAAGCGTCTATTTTAGGACTTCCGGCGGGTATATGAAGAAATTTTTCAAACCGGGCCTGGTTCATGGTTGCGGCCGACAGCTCCGGCCTAAAGTTGTTGACGGCTTTTGCCAGGATCTGCATGGCTTCAACCGCGGGCAACACCGCTTTTCCTTCAATATGATGATCAAAATAATGGGGGGCTACAGGAATTTCAACCGGCAACCGTATTGAATCGACTATTGGGGGAATACCTTCCATAAACGGACCGTTTTTTCATCCACTTCCACCGGGATGCCGGCGGCATTCACCGCGCAATGGCGGGTAAATCCCTTGCAGACAATTTTCCGGCTGGATTCATCGGTAATGATGTAATCAAAACGGAGTCGCACCCGCTCGAGCTCGGCCGGCCGGGTATGGATGCGGATGGCGTCGTCGTAATAAAGCGGCGTGTAATAAGTGATGCCGATTTGTATCACCGGATAGACATAGCCGCTCTCTTCGATTTCGCGATAAGGATACGCCGTATCACGCATCAAAGTAGCCCGGCCGAACTCGAAATAACGCAAATAATTGGCATGATACACAACCTTTGAGCGGTCGGTATCAGCGTAAAGCGTCCGGTAGTGGCAGAGGTGCCATACCAGGCCGTCGGTCTGATTCCGCACATAGCGGTGATCGCTGTCAATGGTTTCGGAAACAAACGGTTCCGGTTTCACGCTACACCCCTTTAAATACGATACAGCAGTTGGTGCCGCCGAACCCGAAGGCATTGGACAGAAAGAACTCGAAATTCTGCCGCCGGACGGTGTTGGGCACCACGTCGATATCTGCAAATCCAGGATCCTGAATATGGTTGATTGTCGGCAGAATCAGCCCCTGTTGCATTCCTTCGATACTCAGGGCAGCCTCAATGGCGGCCGAAGCGCCCAGGGTGTGACCGATCTGGGACTTGTTCGAAGACACCGGCGTTTGTGAAAGACGTTTCCCGAAAACATCCCGCAGACAGCGAATTTCAGTTGCGTCTCCTTTGGGGGTCGATGTCCCGTGCGCATTTACGTATTGAATATCGGCCGGCTCGATTTCAGCATCATCAATAGCCGCATTAATGGCCCGGGTAATGGTCTGGGGGTTCGGCAGGGTGATATGATGGGCATCCGATGTCCAGCCCACCCCCAGCACTTCGGCTTTCGGGATCAACCCGTAAACCGACAGCATCTCCTCAGCAGCCAAGACAACAACGCCGGCGCCTTCGGAAAGCACAATTCCCCTGCGATCGATGCTGAAGGGCCGCGACGCCTGGGTCGGGTCCTGATGGGCGCGGTCCCGCGGCCCTACGCTGATGGTCGCCAGCATGTTGGCAAAACCCTGGATAATTTCCGGGATCAGGCAGGTGTCGACGCCGCCGGCCAGAACAAAGTCGCAATCCCCGTCCCTGATCATGCGGGCGCCGATCCCCATGGCATGATTGCCGGAGGCACAGGCCCCTTGGGGTGAAAAAATCGGTCCTGTAAACCCAAGCAGCATGCCGGCCTTTCCGGCCGGCAGGTTGGCGCATAGATTGGGCAGCAGGTAGGGACTGACCTTGAGCGGACCCCGGTTCACATAATTGTCCATGGCAATGCGAAAAGAATCGGTTCCATTCAAGGCCGAACCGATCAGGCAGGCAGTTCGGGGACCCGTGTCGGCGTCCATCTCAAGGCCGGAGTTGATGAGCGCTTCCTTGCAGACCGCCATGGTCAGGAACACATAGTCCGCGTTCCAGTTGTGGGCTTCCTTACGATCCATGAAGTCCAGCGTCATGGGATCCCAGTCCGGGATCTCGCCGACGATATTAAAGCGTAAATCCGCCTGGCATCGCGTCAGCCGCCTGAACCCGGCCTCGCCTTTAACCGCCCGCTCCCATGTGCCGGCAAAGGTTTTTCCCAGCGGCGTGGCCGCGCCGTATCCCACCACAAATACCCGTCTGTTTTTGGGTGCTTTCATTCGTTACTCTTAACTGGGTGCCTGAAAAAAATCCCCCTTGCCCCCTTTAATAAAGGGGGAATCCCGTCTTGGCGAGGCTCCGTCCGGCACCATAGCCCGGGCTTTGAACGGCGACGCCTCCCTTTTAAAAAGGGAGGCCGTGAGGGATTTTAAATCGTTGTCTTATTTATCAAATTCCATACTAAGTCTCACGCAATCCGCCGAAATGCAACACATGAATTGCATCCCCCGAACCCGAACGCGTTTTTCAAAACAAATTCCTGCTCCAGCCGGCGCGCCCCCTCCGCCACACAGTCAATGGGCAGTTCCGGATCGGGGGTGTAATTAATGGTCGGCAGCACCCGGCCGCTGCGCATCCCTTCCAGGGCAAAGATCGACTCGATGGCGCTGGACGCCCCCATGGCATGCCCGATGAGGGACTTGTTGGCCGACACCGGCGGCAGCTTATCCTTAAAGACCGCTTGCAGGGCCTGGTATTCAATGCTGTCGCCGGTTTTCGTGGACGCGGCATGGGCGTTGACGGCGTCGATATCCGCCGGGGACACCCCGGCGCTGTCGATGCATTCCTTCATACAGCGCGCCACGGTCTCCAGGTTGGGCGCGACAAAGTGATGGGCGTCCGATGTCATCCCCCATCCGGCGACCTCAAAAAGATAAGGCAGCCCGTGGGCGTCGGCAAATTCCCGGGTTGCAATAACGATGGCGCCGGCGCCTTCGGAAACCACAAACCCCCTGCGGTCAACTGAAAAGGGACGGCTGGCCCTTTGCGCCAGTTCCTTCTTTTTGTCCGGGACGGAACTGTATGCCCCGCCCATGGTCACAAACCCGGCCAGAATCGGTTCCACCAGGGCGAAATCAACAGCTCCGCAGATGGCCACATCCGCCCGGCCTTGCTCCAGAAGCAGTGATCCGATAATAATAGATGTCACCCCGGTGGCGCAGGCCGTAATGGTCGAAGTGATCGGCCCGGTCGCTTTTGTTAATATCGATATTTTGCCCCCCACCATATTAATACAGGAATTGGGGTTTACATAGGGGGGCGGCCATTTGCCTTCCGCCAGCATGCGCCGGTCCGCTTTTAAAACAGCATCCAGTCCGCCCACCGCCGAACTGAAGGTAATCGCAACCCGGGGGGATATCTCCGGCGTAATCTCGATGCCGCTCTTTAGGAGCGCCCGGTGAACCACCAGCATGCCATATTTGAAAATGGGAGAGGGCCAGAGCGCCAGGCTGCGCGGGCTTAAAAAGGGATACGGCCCGGTATCGACCTCCGCCACCTGGCCGGCGATATGGACAGGAAAATCATCCGCCAGGGGAAACCGTGTGAGTTTTCCGACACCGCTCTCGCCCCTCAGCGCTTTTTCCCACTGGAGATCCAGCCGGGTCCCCAGCGGCGAAACCGCATCATATCCCAAAACCACGGTTTTTTGAGATTCCATATAAAACCTAATAATGCTGATAGCTTATAGTTCAGAGCGTGCGCCCTGTTTGGGTGACAATAAACGGTTGCATCCAAAAAATCAAGGTATATGGCGAGGGAATTGCACGGCGGCTGGATGGAAATGAAGACAGGCTATGAAGCCGGGAAGCTGGGAGGCTGGAAAGCTCAAAAGAAAGTTCCCCGGCATCCTGGCATCCAAGCATCCCCGCTTTCAGGCTAAACGCGTAGCGTTTTAGAACCTTGGCCCCTGTGCCTTTTGCCGGTGATTAGAAGCTGCTTCTACATTCTACCATGGAATGAACTGATACAGCTTGGCAAACATCTCGTAGACTTCAATCCAGTTCTGGAGGTCTTTGGTGGTGCGGATGTGCATGCGCTTGTTTACCATGACCCAGCTCATATGGGCGGCGCCGTCCTTGCAGGTAGAGCAGTCCCTGGTTATTGACGTGCAGCAGCGATGCATCGTTTCCAGATCCGAAGCCCAGCGGATGAACTCGATCAGGCGTTTGGGGCGGGGATTGCGGTGGTCCATCGGCTCGGTAACGGAAGGGCATTCGTTCCAGCCGAAGGAGCGGTTGAACATCTTTCCGGTGGTGATGATCTTATGATAATATTTCGACGAAATGACGGTCTGGGGATAGCTGTCCAGGATCTCATCCATTTCAAGGCGTATGGCCGCCAGCTCTTCGGGTTTCCAGCTGAAACCGTCCACCCCTTCATCGTTTGAAAGCAGCTGCATGTGGACCTTGAGGCCGACATCCTTTATTTTTTTGACAATCCGATCGATCTTTCCGATCTGGTTCGGCGTCAGCGTGTAGAGATAATAAACATGCGGATCGCCGGCATAATGTTTGCTGGAAATGCTGAAGGCGTCTTTGCCCCGCAATGTTTTTTCATCCTTTTCATCGCCCCACAGGGAGATGCCCAGCATCATATCCGGAAACCGGTCCCGGGGAACCTTGATGAGGCCGTTGGTGGCGCAGAATGTCGGCAACCGTCTGTAAAAGGCTTCCACCCGGTCCAGGCATAGCGTCGGCTCGCCGCCGATCAGGATGGCCAGGTTGACCCCGCGCTCTTTTTCGCGATCGATAAAGGCTTCCCATTTTTTCGTATCGGTTTCCTCGGAAGCGGCCTGATCTTCACCGGATGAAAAAAAGAAGCACCCCTTGCAGCGCAAATTGCATCGGTTGGTGACGTCATAGATTGAACTGCGGATGTTGAGCTTGGAAATTCGTTTATAGCGCTCATGCCATTCCGGATCCAGCAGTGAACTCACGGTCTTCATCTAAACAACTCCTTATCGAACCTTGCGCCTCAAAAAATTTCATTCTCCGGCGGCGCCGCCATTCGGTCGGAAAGGTTGGCGCCCTTGTGATAGTCCATCACCCAGACAGACAGGTATGTATCCACATAATCCAGCCAGGACTTGAACGTTTGGGGATCGCCGGCATGACGAAACATCCGCGCCGTAACCACCGCACTGCCGGCGGCATAATGGCGGCAATCGTCGCAGTCGGTATCCGGAACACAGCAGGCCGCAGCCCTGTCCCAATTCAGATCGGTGCGGTACTGCCGAAATGACCGCCCCAGGCCGATATCGGTGGAGGCATTCCTGCGCGGATAGGAACAGCCGTAGAGATCATGCAGTCCTTTCCGATGGGTGTGGGCCACGGCGTTATAGGGCGAAAACAGCACGTTTCCGGGATATGCCGTTAAAAGGTCCATCATGGCCTTGCGGGTCTCCCCGAGCGTTTCAGGTGTATGGCGCAAATCGCCGCGATATCCCACCGGTGCCGAAAACACGTTAAACGTCAGTTTGCAGCCATGTTCGGCCAGGATCGCGGCCACTTCATGGACCTGATCGATATTGTTGCTGGTAAAGGTGTATACGAAAACCGCCCTTGGGTCGCCGCGGTAGTTTTCGATCTGCCGGATCAGCATGTTTTTGGCGCTGCGGACCCTGGCGCTGGTGTCATCATTGCCCCAGACTGAAATATGTATTTTAAAGTTGATGTCCGCCGGGATGGCCTTCAGGCCGTTGGTGGCGATGGATCCCAGCGGAAATTCCTTGAAACAGATCCTGCAAAGATCGGGGGCAAGGGACGGCTCCGCCCCCGCCAGAACGACATAGGTGATGCCCCGGGCTTTTTCAGCCTGCATGAGCCTGCGCCAGCTATCCGGGTTCTTGTTTTCAGCGGCAAACTGTTTGTCCCCCTCGTAATAATAGCAGCCTTCGCAGCGGATGTTGCAGCGGTTGGACATGTCATAGGTGGATTCCCGCAGAAAAAAATATTTTCTGACCTTCTCCCACCGCTCCCGGACGCCCCGTTCGGCCAGAATTTCAGAAAATTTCCACTCTTTCCTGAAACTGTTTGTTTCTTTACCGGTCTGATTGCCGGAAATACGGCTCATCATCTTCTCCGATCCTAATTGGCCGCGGCCACCGACTTTTCGCTCAGCTTTTGTTCGATATACTCGGCAATCAATCGCACATTGGTCAGTTTGGGATAATCGTCTTCCTCGATTCGAATCGCATAGTGGTCCCGCAAGACCAGCGCAACCGTTGCCAGGTCCATGCTGTCAATTCCGATTTCATCAACCAGATCAATGTCGGGGTCGAACCCTTCCGGGGTGATGTCTTCGAGTTTGAGCTCATCGATCATGACACGGGCAACATGCAGAATGATTTCTTCGATATTCGTTTTCATGGGCATTCTTTACCATCTCCTTTATCACATTGATACAACCGTCATTACCCCGCTGCAGGCCAGTTCCGCGTTCACCTGAATGCGGAAGTCATAGGCCCCCGCACTCTCTTTCCGGGCTTTAACCGTAAGGTGCAGGGGATCGTCCGGTCTGATAATCTGCTTGAACCGGACCCGCCGGATGCCGGTTATTTTAAAATTCCGCCCCTCCTTCCGGTTGACGGCGTCAAACACCATCCCCAGCTGGGCAATTCCCGGCAGAATCGGTTCTCCCGGGAAATGGCCGGAAAACCAGTTGGATTCCGGCGGCACCTGGATATCCAGAGATATTTCCCCCGGATCGGAATCGTGAACGCTTTTTATAACATACCACATCTTAAATATTCAACCATTTGTAAGGTCTCAAATCAGACGTTCCCACAGCGGTCCCGTATGCCCATGCTGGTAAAGTTTTGTTATCATCTTGGCAGTGTCCGGATCTCCGGCCCCGACCAGCCAGTTGGGACGGCTCTGGGCCAATTCCGACACGCGTCCGATGATCTCGTCCGACCCGATCCCCGCCGCATGGTAGAAAACCGGTTCCAGCAGGCTGTCGGTTTCAAAGATCTGTCCCTCCTTTACCGCAATTCTAAACAATGGCGTATGGGGATAGATGCGTACGCCGCAAAAGAGTATAATAACGGTCCTGTCAAGCTTGTCAATATTTTGGAGCGTTTTGTCAAGGCTTTCCCGATTTTCCCCGGGACCCCCCAGCAGCAGGTAATGGGCCACATACAACCCCGCATCCACAGCCGCCCGGTGTGCGGCCATGACATGGCTGACCTTAAACGGCTTTTGATAAGACGTTAAGACACGATCCGAAAGGGACTCGGTCCCGAATTCCACATGGGTCAGGCCGCTGTCCGCTAAAATCTTATAGTAATCCGGCGGCGGGTTGAGCGGGGCGAAAAAAGCGCCCCAGGGAATCGTCACGCCGGCCTTTTTAAGCGCTCGGGCAACTGCGATATTGTGCTCGCCGTCGGAATTAAACACCGCGTCGGTCATGTACAGGTATTTGGCCCCGGCCGATTCCAGGCGCCTGGCGGTTTCTGCAACCGCCGCCGGGTCCACCAGCCGCAACCGGCGGCCCTCAATATGCGGATAGGTGCAATAGATGCAGTTGAAGTGGCAGCCCCGTTTGGTCTGCAGGTTTAACATCCCCCCGTTCTTAAGGTAATACGCCAGATACTCGGTTTGATGATTGAATTTTCGAACAATGTTTTGTTCCCAGGGGGCGGGCATGGGTCCGGGGGCTTCCCGGGTGATGATACCCGGAATGCCGGAAACATCCTGATGGTTTTCGATGGCCTCGATCAACCCGGCGATACGCTCCCCTTCACCCATAACCCCGTAATCGGCATCCAGCGCCTTCATCATTTCATCGGGAAAAATCGTCAAGCCGCTCCCCCCTAAAATGACAACGGCGTCTGAATTTTTTCGGATGGTCTCTGTAAGGGTGCGGTAAGACCCGACAAATCCCTTCGGATTGGTGGTGTCCGTTGTGTCGACATTTCGCAAAGAAATTCCGATGATATCCGGTGAAAACTGCCGGATCTCATCCGCCAGCCTTTCCCCGTTATGCGTATGGATATCTGCAATCCGGACCTCATGGGTATCCGGTATAGCGCCGGCAACGTAGTCCAGTCCCAGGGGATAAACCGGGTAGGGGTCCGTTAACGTATTTGCAGAAATAAGCAGTATTTTCATTTGGATATAGCTAAGTGGCAGGGGGGTGATGGCTTAAGAAAAACTTTTCAGGACGGAAATAGCTGCCGGTCACGCGGTGACCACTTTCGAGTTTTTATGAACATATTCCGCCAGGGTCCGAATGGATGCAAACACTTTTGCCCCCAGCTCCCTGTTATCGATTTTTACGCCGTAGTCCTTTTCAATCATGATAACCAGCTCTAAAACATCGATGGAATCAATGTCGAGATTTCCACCCACCAGCTGACCGTCATCGGAGATATCATCCGGGCTCACATCCATCAGGTTCAGCACCTCAATAATTTTGACTTTCAGCTCATTCAGCAACTTGTTCATTATACTCCCTGTCCGGCACATTAATGAAATATTCTGCAATCCCGCCCCGGCGGGTCGGGATGCCCAGTCGAAGGCGAATAAACGGGGCTGCTTTCCCGCCGCCGCCGCTATCGCTCATATATCTTTACACCCATACCGAATTATAGTACAGGTTCCCAAAAGTTAACTGATTTGATTATACTTTTTTTCAACTGTTTTCAACTGTTTTTTTAACCCCGCGGAAAAAGGCTGAATCATAATGAAGCGGTCGGATATCACCCCTGAAGCCCTTATACCGCATCGCGGCCGGATGAAACTGGTTGATGGAATTATAGAAGTGGACGATAAAAGGGCCGTCACCTCCGCGACGGTAACGGGCCAATGGCCTCTTTTTAAAGACAAAACCGTCCATTCGCTGGTCTGCATCGAGCTGGTGGCCCAGACCGCGGGCGTGAGCAACTGCTGGAACGGCATAAACAAACACGGCAAAGACTTTGTCAACCGGGGGTGGCTGGTGGGGATCAAATCCGCTGTTTTCCACCTTGATGCCATACCGCTGGATGCCCGGGTCATTACCCGCACCGAGAACCAGTTTGAATATGAAGGCTACCGGGAAATCCTGGGGACGGTTGAAACCGGGTCAAAATTGATTGCCGAGGTCCGGCTGCAGTTAATGCAGTCTGAGTAAATATCCAATCCCGGAGAGCCAACTTTGGTTATTCCCAGAGGGGATTTGCTTTGGTGGAATTTCATTCCCGTGTTTAAATTACAAATGTCAAATTCCAAATATCAAACAAATTCCAATAACCAAAATTTAAACAATGTTTCGTCCTAAAAAGTTTTGATCATTGAGCATTGGATTTGAAATTTATTTGTAATTTGATACTTGGAATTTGTTTTTTTTAAAACAAATTTAGGAGACGACCCCCAATGAATATCAATCGTACGGAAAAAATCGCTATTGTTACCGGCGCCAGCAAGGGCATCGGGCGCGCCATCAGCCTGGAACTCGCCCGGAACGGCTATCACGTGGTCATCAATTACCGCTCCGATGAAAAGGGCGCCGTTGAAACCCGCGAAAAGATAAAACAGGAAGGCGGCGACGGCAGCATCATGCAGTTTGACGTGGCCGACCATCAGGCGGCCCAGGCCGCCGTCGAAGCGGTCCTGAAAAGTTTTGAAGCCATCGACGTGCTGGTCAACAACGCCGGCATCACCGCCGACGGCCTGTTCGTATTGATGCCGCGCCGGGACTGGAAATCCGTCATCGATGTCAGCCTGAACGGATTCTACAACATGACCAAACCCGTCCTTGAAAAAATGGTCGTTCAGAAACGCGGCGCCATCGTGTCCATCGCATCGGTATCAGGGCTCATCGGACACAGGGGCCAGGCCAACTATTCAGCGGCCAAGGCCGGCCTGATCGGCGCCAGCCGCGTGGTGGCATCCGAAGTGGCCCGTCTCGGCATCCGGGTCAATGTGGTGGCGCCGGGACTCATCGAAACCGACATGTTAAAGGATGCCCCCGTCGGCAACCTGAAAACCCTGATCCCCATGGCCCGCATCGGCAAACCCGAGGAAGTCGCCAAGGTAGTCAAATTTCTCTGCTCCGAAGATGCCTCCTATATTACCGGCCAGGTCATCTCGGTCAACGGCGGGATGGTTTAGACCAGGAGCCAAAGGTTCCGGGGGTCCAGGGTTCAGGTGAAATAACGAATTGCCCAGAAATTCCCCGGGTAAAATCGACAAACTGGTCCTGAAAAGAAAGCTGCATGAATAAAACCCCGTTTCTCAAACCGGCATATGGGGTTTTGTGTTTTCAGGAGCAATGTACGGGCAATACCAGTCAATTCGTCCAATTTGCCAACAACATACCAATTTTATCTGATTATTTGTCAGACGGATGTATACCGATAATCCAATGAACGTAAATATAGTCCTTCCGGAAAATATCAATCTACCTTGAAATATCAAAGTTATAACTTGATTTTTCAAGGAAGATCGTTTAGGCTGCGATCATGAATTTTATCGACAGAAAAACGGACCGGGACACATTAACCAAGCTTATATCCCTATTTCCCGTCACGGCAATACTGGGCCCCCGGCAGTGCGGAAAAACGACGCTGGCGCGAACGCTTGCCGCTGATTCCTATTTCGATCTGGAAAATCCCCAGGATCTTGTCCGTCTGGAACAGCCCCAGCTCGCACTGGAAGACCTGACGGGACTCATCGTCATCGACGAGATCCAGCGATTGCCCGACCTTTTTCCGTTACTACGCTATCTGGTGGATCAAAAAAAAGATCGCAAATTCGTTATCCTGGGAAGCGCCTCTCGGGATCTGATTCGCCAGAGTTCGGAATCCCTGGCCGGGAGGATCGCCTATCTACAATTGGGAGGGTTTCGCCTCAGCGATATCGATCCCGGAGCCATCAAGACCCTGTGGTGGCGCGGGGGGCTGCCCCCTTCCTTTTTGACGGCGTCGGACGAGGAAAGCCTGATCTGGCGGAACCAATACGTGACGACCTTTCTTGAACGGGACATCCCCCAGTTGGGGATCACAATCCCCGCCCGGACGCTTCGCCGCTTCTGGACCATGCTGAGCCATTACCACGGCCATATCCTGAACTATGCGGAGCTGGGACGTTCCTTCGGCGTCTCCGACATGACCGTACGGAAATACTGCGATATCCTGGAAGGCACCTTCATGGTCCGCATCCTTCAGCCCTGGTATGTCAACATCGGAAAACGTCTGGTAAAGCGGCCGAAATTGTACCTGCGCGACTCCGGTTTGTTCCATGCATTGCAGTCCATTGAAACACCGGAACAACTGCACGCTTCGCCCCTGCTCGGCGCCTCCTGGGAAGGCTTTGCCCTGGATTGCGTTTGCCGGATCTTGGGAAAAGAAGATAGGGATTTCTATTTCTGGAATACCCACGCCGGCGCGGAACTCGATCTTTTCTGGCAGGCGCGTGGAAAAAGCTGGGGGGTAGAATTCAAGTATGAAGACGCCCCCCGATTGACCCGATCCATGAAGACGGCAGTTGAAGATCTTAAACTGGAGCAAGTGTGGGTCGTCTACCCGGGAAAGGCGGCCTATCGCCTCACCGAAAAGATCCAGGTGATCCCCCTTGCAGACGTCCGCGACACCTGGAAATACGGATAACGGAGACCATGGCGGTACCATCGAACCGTGAACGCTGGCCTCATTAACATTACAATATCCATGACAATCGCCAAGTTAATGATACTTAAATTAAACATTTGAAAATTTTCATCGACCTTTTTAGTTTTTCAGGTGAAAGCTTCTGCTGCCAAGTGAGCCGCACGTTGGCGGGATGACAAAAAACGAGCTTATTGACATATTGGAACAAGGCATGTACAGTATATCTGTACATAAAAAGGAGGCCAATATGGCAATACAGACGACCTACACAAATGCCCGCGCCCGCCTGGCGTCATTAATTGATGAAGTCATAAAAAATCGGGAAATTGTGATCATTCAAAGACGCGGCAACGAGGATGTCGCCATGATAGCTGCTGAGGAATTATCCGGCATACTTGAGACGGCACATCTGCTTCGATCCCCTGCCAATGCGGAACGGCTGAACCGCACGCTTGAACGGGTAAGAAAACAAGAGGGATCAACCCAGGCCATCGATGCGCTTCGTCGAGAGGTCGGCCTTGATTGACCAATCTGGATCTAAAAAGGGACGGGAAGCCGTATTTCAGCCGGAATTTAGAGAGGACTTGCGATACTGGGTAGAAACTGATCGTAGAACGGCCATCCGGATTTTCAAGCTAATTGAAGCTGTCATGCGAGATCCGTTTCAGGGGATTGGAAAACCGGAGCCTTTAAAATTTCTCGGCGCCGGGGCCTGGTCTCGCCGGATTACCCAGGAGCATAGATTGGTTTATATTGTTGGACATAACAGAGTAGATTTCGTGCAGTGCCGATACCACTATTAACTCCTACTGAAATTGCTCCCGCCAACATGCCGCTTGAGTGTAGCGCAAGAAAACCGCGGCTGCGCAGGCAATCTGTCTGCCCGCGCAATTCATACCCGATTTCTATATTGGCGCTCAGGCTGCTGTACTGGACATGGATTTAATCACTCGGGATGAGGGCCGGCATAGGACATATTTCCCTACCGTTAGGGTGATCTGTCCGGAGTGATTATATCGGTGCATCATCGAACATCACAATATCCTTGACAATCGCCATGTTAATGATACCTAAATTGCATATTTGATAGTTTTCGTCGACCTTAAACAAGGGAGAGAGGCTATATGGCTAATAAACCCCGTTTCTCAAATCGAGAGGCGGGGTTTTTGTGTTTTCAGTGAGGCTTGCGGACAATACCAAAGAGTTAGTACGGTTTGTCAACAACGTTTTACAGGAGATAATTCATGGGTACTTGTTTCGTTATGCAACCGTTTGATCAGGGAGTTTTTGACCAAAGATATGAAGATATAATTGCGCCAGCTATTTGTGATGCCATCACAACCACATACATGGTGGAATTCAGGAGACCTTGAACCATTTGCACTGGCATGAACATGATTCTGAAGAGCATGGTCATAAACATTGGCCGGACCTGCACCATCGACATGGTCATGAAGACTAAAAGGCAAGTTGAACGTTAGAAAAAGGGGACCAAGGAGGCGTTTCATAATCATTCCCAACAAAAATAATTCATCCTCTCTGTCCTCTGTGTCTCGATCTCTTTTCTGAAGAGATTAAAGAGCGAGAAGAAAATCGCAGAGATAAGTGGTAGCCAGCATGTGGCATTTTTTCCTTCCTGAGATTGAAAAGTGGATCACACTAATTGTTGTTGTGAGTGTCTTTGCCCTTATTCTTCACCGCAAAGTTCCGATTCACTATCTTTCACTCGGCGCAGCCGCTCTTCTCATTGCGTCCGGCGTCATCAGCCCGGCGACGGCCCTCCTTGATTCCGATAACGGGGTCAATTGGGATGTCCTGGCGATTTACTTCGGTTATGGCATGCTGGCGATGTCCCTGCGGGAAAGTCAACTGCCATCGGCCATCTCCAACTGGGTCCTGCCTAAATTGCGTCATGAAAAATATGCGCTGCTCTTCCTTTGTGCTTTAGCGGCATTTCTATCCTCTTTTATGGCAAATCCGGTGGTGGTCATCATGCTGGCACCGCTGGCTATTGAGATGGCGGAGCGATTGAAGTCGCCCCTTTTCCTTTACTTGGTGGGACTGGCGATTTCCTCCAATGTGGTAACGACTGTGAGCATGGTGGCAGATCCGCCTTCATTGATCCTGGCCATGCAGACGAATATGACCTTTCTGGATTTTTACTGGTTCCATAGCCGCCTCGGCCTGGGGACTCTCTCGGTGGTGGGCGTGCTGGCAGCCCTGTCGACATTGCTTTTTCAGTTCTGGCGCCTGAATAATACGGTGGATGTTATGGTACAACCGGTGAGGGTCGCTGCGAAATCCGTTATCCTGATTATTGTCGGATGCATGGGTTGTGTCGTGGCCATCATCCTGAATATCCTGGACTTGAATACAGCCGCCCTCCTCTTTCTTCTGGTTCTGGCTATTATAATCAGCGTTCTGCATGCGCTGTTTCCCGAACAAGTTGTCAATACTCCTGGTTATCTTCAGCTTTCCCTTGGACCTACCGCCATTTTCGTGCTAAGCGTTTTCGCCCTGGCGCTTGTGCCCAATGTCACTCTCGGATTTCTGAAATATCAGGGGTGGGTCGGTCTGGTACTGGTATCCTGGCTCTGTTGATGCTTGGGCGTAAGTGGATCGAAGGGGTCAAGGAGTTTGACTGGGCTTCCATCGCCTTTCTGATCGGCATTTTTATCGTAATCGGTTCGGTCAACTGCTACGTCTCGATTTAATTGACTCTGCAAGTCTCACAATAACCGACAAAGAGAAAGGCCGCCGGAAGCGAGGTTTA
>JARGFK010000104.1 GCA_029211065.1 Desulfobacterales bacterium | reverse complement strand
ATATTCATAACTAACTAATTTTACAGGTTTTATAAAATTCTAATTTTTTGCTTGACAAGGGAACTACAGGATGTCCCGGTATACCCCATTTAAGCATCCCGAATGGGGCCGTACTTCTTAATATAGTCGCTTTTTATTTGGCGATAAGTTTGTTCGATTCCAAATATTTTATCAAAAAAAGACTCCAGCCTGGAAAACCAGCGATGGGGGGTTTCCGTTCCTTCCTGTGATTTGATCAGGTCGGTTAAATAAACCGGTATGTCAACCATCTTTTCTTTGGGTATATAAGCGATGGCCCCCTGGGAAAGGGACTTGGCAAAATCACCGGCGGTCAGAGCGTTGGCTGTCAGCATCAGGGCGGGAACCGTATTTTGTTTGGCGATTTCCAGCAGTTTGTATCCGTTAACCCCCATGATATCCAAAATTGCGATATCATATTGATTCGAAGCGAGTAATTTTTCGCCGTCTGCAAAATTGGTTGCAGCGTCAATAACGCACATGCCCAACAGGTCTTTCAGCGTTTCAACGACATCCGGTTCGTCGTCGACGATCAACAGCTTTTTCCTTTCTAATATGGTTTGTTCACTCATGGCTACCCTCCATTATTCATTTCAGCTTATGGAATAAATATTAACTGTAAAGAACTATTAGATATTTTGAGATAGATTGTAATACAGAAATCAATTAATGCAAATATTGGCAGAAAAAAACGCCAATCGATTCAGAGGGGAGAAACCGGTTGCAGACAATGGACCTACCCTGATATGTTCAGCAACAAACAATCCTTGATAGAGGAGGAGTTGCAGTGAAGACGACGGCGGAACATAAACGGCTGGCGGAATACCGGCAGAAGGGAGCGAACTGGAAAAAGTGGGGACCGTACTTAAGCGAGCGGGCCTGGGGCACGGTGCGGGAAGACTACAGCGCCGACGGGGATGCCTGGAGCTATTTTCCCCATGACCATGCCCGCAGCAGGGCCTATCGCTGGGGCGAGGACGGCATCGCAGGCATATCCGACCGCTACCAGTATCTTTGCTTTGCCGTTGCCCTGTGGAACGGGAAAGACCCAATCCTGAAGGAGCGCATGTTCGGCCTGAACGGTAAAGAGGGCAACCACGGCGAAGATGTCAAGGAATACTATTTTTATCTCGACAGCACTCCCACCCACAGCTACATGAAGATGCTCTACAAGTACCCCCAGGCCGCGTTTCCCTATGCGGATCTAGTGGCGGAAAACAAGCGGCGCACAGGGGCTGATTTTGAATACGATCTGGCCGATACCGGGGTATTCAGTGAAAACCGCTATTTTGATGTCCTGATGGAGTATGCCAAGGCCGGCCCGGACGACATCCTGATCCGAATCGCCCTGACCAACCGCGGGCCGGAGGATGCCGACTGCCGGGTCCTGCCGACGCTGTGGTTCCGAAATACCTGGAGCTGGGGATATGACGCCGGGCCGATGGGCGATGTTCCTGAAAAACCCGGAATGAAACTGCAAGAAAGTCCTTCCGGTTCTTCCGTGATCCGTGCCGACCATCCGGCTGCCGGGACCTATTTTCTTTATGCCGAAAACCCGCAGGAATTTATTTTTACGGATAATGAAACCAACACTCTCCGGCTGTATCAGGCTGCCAACGATCATCGCTATGTCAAGGACGCCTTTCATGAGTATCTCATCAACGGCCGGATGGATGCCGTAAACCCCGGCAGAGAGGGAACCAAGGCCGCCGCAATATTTCATGATACCGTCCGGGCCGGGCAAACAAAAACCCTGCGACTGCGCCTTTCGGCGGAATTCCGCGACGAAGCCTTTGGGGATTTTGACCATACGTTCGATCAGCGCCTGGCAGAGGCCGATGAATTTTACCGTGCGGTTCAAAACCCGGATCTTAACGAAGAGCTACAACGGGTGCAGCGCCAAGCCCTGGCGGGGATGCTGTGGTCCAAGCAGTTTTTTTATTACAATGTGGAGCAGTGGCTGGCGGGCGACCCGGGGATGCCGCCGCCCCCGGCGTTCCGGGCAAAGGGGCGCAACCGGGAATGGGAGCACCTCTTTAATTTCGACATCATCTCCATGCCGGACAAATGGGAGTATCCCTGGTACGCCGGCTGGGACCTGGCCT
Organism: Desulfobacterales bacterium; assembly: GCA_029211065.1. Classification (NCBI taxonomy): domain Bacteria; kingdom Pseudomonadati; phylum Thermodesulfobacteriota; class Desulfobacteria; order Desulfobacterales; species Desulfobacterales bacterium. The sequence continues at coordinate 14,325 of JARGFK010000104.1, read as the reverse complement.
TTCACACGCTGCCCCTGGCGCTGGTGGATCCTGATTTCAGCAAGCGTCAGCTGGAGCTGATGGCCCGGGAGTGGTACATGCACCCCAACGGCCAGCTGCCGGCCTATGAATGGCATTTCGGGGACGTAAACCCGCCGGTTCATGCCTGGGCGGCCTGGCGGGTATATAAGATCGAGGCCAAGGAGAGGGGCAAACCCGATAGGGACTTTCTGGAAAGCATTTTCCACAAACTGCTGCTGAATTTTACCTGGTGGGTAAATAAAAAAGATACCGAGGGCAAGAATGTCTTCCAGGGCGGCTTCCTGGGCCTTGATAATATCAGCGTTTTTGACCGCAGCGCGCCCCTGCCCACCGGCGGGCATATCGACCAGTCCGACGGCACGGCCTGGATGGGATTTTACTGTCTGGAGATGTTGAAGATTTCGCTGGAACTGGCCCGGAAGAATCCGGTTTACCAGAACAGCGCCAGCAAGTTTTTCGAACATTTCCTGCGCATCGCCAATGCCATGACCGGGAATTACCGGGGCGGGTTGAGCCTCTGGGATGAGGCGGACGGGTTTTTTTACGACGTCCTGCATCTGCCCGACGGCCGGGTGGCGCCCCTGAAGGTGCGGTCCCTGGTGGGGCTGATGCCGCTGCTGGCAGTCGAAACCATTGAGCCGGACGTTGTGGAAAGCCTGCCGGTATTCAAGCAGCGCCTGGACTGGTTCTTCGAAAATCGCATTTTTCTGCGGGACAACGGCAATGTGGCCTGCATCCGGGCTCCGGGGGATCACTCCCGCAGGCTGCTGTCCGTTATCAACCGCGAGCGGCTGGTGCGGATTCTGGGTCCGATGCTGGATGAAAACGAGTTCCTGTCGGACTATGGCATCCGGTCGCTGTCAAAATATCACCTGGCGCACCCCTATACCTTTTATGTCGATGGGCAACCCCACACCATCAGCTACCAGCCGGCGGAATCGGAAAGCGGCCTGTTCGGCGGCAACTCCAACTGGCGGGGGCCGGTCTGGTTTCCCATCAATTACCTCCTGATCGAAACGCTGCAGAAGCTGCACCACTACTTTTCGGACTCCTTAAAGGTTGAATTTCCCACCAGGTCCGGTTGCGAGATGACCCTGGGCGAGATCGCCACCGAGCTGTCCCAGCGGCTGATACGGCTTTTTCTGAAAAATGCCCCGGGCCGGCAGCCGGTGGATGGCGGGCAGCGCCTGTTTCCGGAAGACCCGCACTGGCGCGACCTGATCCTTTTCCATGAATACTTTCACGGCGACAACGGCGCGGGCCTGGGGGCCAGTCATCAGACCGGCTGGACGGGTCTGGTGGCCAAACTGATCCAGCAGTCGGGGGGGAAGCCGGAACATTCATAAATAGGCCGGGGTTCGGCTGTCAGCGGCGAAGGTTTTTAAAAAATACGAAATATATGAAAAAAACTTGCATGCCGGAAATTATCTTACTATAAAGAGACCGTTCAAGCATGGCAACGCCCACCGAACATTTTGTACTATAGGATGTTCAGCTTAACGCAGGGAGGTAAATGGTATGGCAGCCGCAGAACGGAGAGAACGAAAGCGTGTTCCGGTCAAACTGAAGGTAGATTGCATTCACGAAGAAGACTACCTCATATCCTTCAGTAGGGATATTTCGGCTGATGGGATGTTTATCCATTCTGAAAACCCACCGGAGGTGGGTAAGCGCATAGAGCTTCATTTTTCACTCGACGGTGTTGAAAAGCTGAAGGTGCCGGCCAGTGTGGTGTGGGTGAACCGGTCCGGTGATTTAAAAGATTTCGGGTTGGGCGTGAAATTTGTCAGGCCCAACGTCGTTCTCAAGGAAAGCATCATGCGGGCGGTCAAAAAGGTGGCTGTTCTTGAAAAATCGGCCACATAGCCTTGCCGGCGGGCGTTTCTGCCGGATAAAATCCGTGTGACTGGTTATAATATTTTAAGCGTGCATATATTCTTTTGACGGTTGTCCCGCCATTCGCCCCGAGCCGCTTATCCCGCCTTATCCGTTTTATGTTCGCGTCGCTGTCTTGTTCTCTGGGCTGCCTGTTCCCTCGGGAGCTCGTCGTCTGATTGAATTTCAGGCTTATTCAATCCGCTGCCGGACAATTGCATTTTTAAGACGGGTTATATTTTCGTTGAAAGTCCGGCACCGTAATCGTCACGCAGTGGATGGCGCCATATTGCTTGATGATTTCGTCTGAATTAATAAAGACAATCCGGGTATCCGGAAACAGTTCCCGGTAGACAGCCAAGACCTTTTCCTCCATGGCCCGATAGCCAGAATAGCCCGGGACAAGGAGCAATCGGCCGGACTTGCCGTTTATGTAGGTCGCGTTGAGATAGCTGCGATAGACATAAAAGTAATTGCTGGGATCTTCCAGCGCGCCTTCCCGGATGTAGTCAGCCGATAGTCGATTCAGCAGTTCTTTAGTGGAATGGTTTTCATCCCGTCCCTGCTTTAAGTCGGAGCGGTAAGACGCTGCCAACCATTCAAGCAATTGGGGGTCGCTTTGGAGCAACTTTTCCACACACCGATTTAATACCGCCTCATATTCGCCGGAAAACCGGGTCCCCTCAAATGGGCCGAGGACAGAGAGCAGCCGGTCTGTTTCATCAGCGGCTTTGAGTTTGCGGTATCGGTTCAACACATCGCACAAAAATACAAACTTTCTGATATCCCATTGTTCAGGATCTGAAATTAAACCTGAAGGCAGGTTGTAATTTCTGGCGCTGAACAGCGTTTGTGTCAGGGTCAGCAGGGCGTCGTCCAGTTTTGATAATCGTTGAATCGGCGGCATCGGAATTTTAACAAGGGCTCGCCCGGGGAACGTTTGTTGAAGTTTTACGGCGTTGGCGTCCAGGGTCCGTTTGGTTTCACGGTGCAGATAGTGCATGTAAATGTCACTATCCCCTGCATCGGCCGGATAATCGGCCACAAGGAAGCGGTTTAGGCCAAGGGGCTTAAAAATCATATCCAGGTGCTTGACGGTGTCCCCGGGAAACGGCTCCAGATAAGTGACGGTTTTCATCCCGTAATAAGATTTGAGGATCAGTTCCAAATCCAGCCGGTGTCCGCCGTTAATCAGTAGCGTTTCGGTTGAAAGAAAGAGATTGTTTAGGCCGTCCGCAAAGATATCTCCGCCCTGGAGCTGAAAGGGCACCCGGACAATGGGAATGTCGTAGCCGTGCTTCTGATAAAGGTGGTTGGCCAAATACATCGACATGGCGTCGTCTTCATATCGTTCGGCAGGTTCCGGTTCTTCCTCGCTTTCGGGTATCTTGGCGCCGACAATATTTAACACATCAACCTTGAAGAAATCGCTGATGGAGAAAAACTGCGTTTTATTGATTTGCCTGCGAATATCTCCATAAATTGCATCCGTAATGCAAATTTGACCTTCGGTGTTTACCGCAAAGATGGGGCCGTAATCACGGATCCATTTGGTGTTGAAACGCGCCGGAACAATCCTGATTTCATGCTTCTGACCGCCGTAAAGATAGCGGTCCAGTTTCAAGTAAGTCAATTGGCTTACGACGGCTTTATAATCGAACAATTCTCTTTCGTTCACCAGTATGATGACATCCGTTACGGTAATCGCATGGGCGATGAGGGTCATATAAAAAGTGAGGAGCTTATGGTTTTGAATGGCGTCTTCATAGGGCAGCGCCACCACCAGGGCTTCTGCAGGATCCAATGAATGAATGAGCCGGTCCATTTGTTGGGGATAGGACGGGGACCGGTAGATGACATATTCATTTATCGGCTGGGTGCGCTGCAGTTCGACAATCTCTTTGATGCGGTCTTTCCGATAATAATCCGGATTGCCGGGCGAGCAGGATAGGCAAAACACGAGTAGAAACATCACACACAGCAGCGTGCGAGTGTATTTCATAAGTTTCTCCGGGGAAAAACGGGCTCAGGGGTTATGATTATCGGCTTTTCTCCAAATGGGTTGGAAGATCGGAATTACACACCAGGTTCTTAGTGTTGAATCGAACGATAAAAGCCCCTGATGAGACGGAATCGTCCCAGGGGCTTAAAATCTGGTGATCCCACCGGGATTCGAACCCGGGTTACCGGCGTGAGAGGCCAGCGTCCTAACCGCTAGACGATGGGACCGTTTCATAAAGTTTTCAATACCCAGGGTCTGCATATAAGAGCGCAGGGTGTTTGTCAAATATTATCGAAGGGGGGGGCGTTAAGTCAACCGGTTTTTTTGCCCTTTCTAAAGCCAATGGCAAAGTAAAGCAGACATCCGAGATAAGGGGTGGCCGCCACGATCAGCCATAACACCTTTTTCCCCGGGGTGCCGAAATCCTTTAAGGCCGCATCCACGACCGCCCAGACGGTCAAGATAAAAAAAGGGACGGATAAGGCGATTACACTGATAACGGTTTTCATTTTTCACCTCAGTTTTTCAGGCGCTCCGCAATTTCTAAAATTGTGTTCACATAGTAACTGCTGCGGTTATAATGAAAAACCACATCGTAGGCCTTTTTCGGGTCGATTCCGGGTTTCCATCCGTAATGTTTCAGATAGCTGGCGATACTGGCGATGGCGTCGGCGTGATTGAACAAATCGACGCGGCCGTCGCTGTCGCCGTCTTTGGCATAAGCGATAATGCTGCTGGGCATAAACTGGGCGATGCCCAAAGCCCCGGCGATGGAGCCGTTGATATCCGTGGGATTGATCGCTTCCCGCTGGGTATATTGCAGGAAAGACTTTAATTCGGCATAGGCCCATTTTGATTTTCGGGCCGCCCAGGCGTCAAAGTCCCCCTTTGACAGATTGATGGGATTTTGAATCTCGCGCCAAACCTGCTCGCGCACAGCCGGATCCAGCAAAGACGCCAGGGATGAAAGGGAATTGAAGACCGAACGGTTTCCCACAATGGTGCCGAGCTGGGTTTCAACCAGGATGATGGCTGTGATGACTTCCCGCTCCACTGCATACGTTTTTTCGGCGCCCTCAAGGTCGGCCTGGTAGGTTTCCATGTAGCGGCGGGCTTTGCTGATGGCGCTATCGGTGATAAACTGGTCGTAATTGAGCCGCGATTCCCGGTGGGAAAAAAACCGTGAAATGTTCGTAATGTCAAAATAGACATTGGGATTCCGGAAAAGGCTGCTGACTGCAGTTTCTTCGAACCCGTCTTTGACCAGCATCTGCTGCAGGGGACCAAAAAAGTCCCGGCCGGTTTGGGCATCGGCGCCGACGGGAAAAGTGAGCAGCACTGCAATGATCATTGCTACCGCGGACAGGGGAACCTGTTTGGCAATTATCGCTTTCATTGAAATTTTCTCAAACAACCTTTCGGGCCGGAATGGGTTCTGAATTGACAAATATTTAAAAATTTCACTCACTATAGCGAATTTGAGAGCGGTTGTCGACCCGTAAATGGGTTTAATCGCCTGAAGCGCATAGGCTTCCATGGCGCCGGAGGGTGCTAAAGCCACCCAATAGAATTGCGGCGGCAGCATATCTTGATTGTGGCAACACGGCATGGTATGGTCGATTATGTCAATTTAAACCTTTTCTGAAACGGGCCGATTTCAGGGACGATCACGTCATTGAAAAAAAATACTAAAACGATTTTCTGCTGTCAGTCGTGCGGCTACCAGAGTCCCAAATGGATGGGAAAATGTCCGGACTGCGGGCAGTGGGATACGCTGGTGGAAGAGGTGTTTACAGCAGGGGCGCTGAAAAGCGGAGCACCGGGGATGCCGGGGCTGCAGAACGAACCGGTTTCGATTGACTCTATTCAATTTGAAAACGAAGAGCGCATCCGGACACATATCCAGGAGTTTGACCGGGTCCTGGGAGGCGGGCTGGTTCCTGGATCGTTGGTCTTGATCGGGGGCGATCCGGGCATCGGCAAGTCCACCCTGATGCTGCAGGTGCTCTACAGCCTGGCGGAAAAAGGTCGCAAGGTTCTGTATGTTTCCGGCGAAGAATCCATTCGGCAGCTGCGGCTGCGCAGCAAGCGGCTCAAGGCCGTATCCGCCGACCTGCTGGTGGTATCCGAGATCGACCTGGAATCGATCCTCGACATGGTTGCCAGGGTCAAGCCGGATGTCCTGGTGATCGATTCGATTCAGACGATGTACAGTCCGGACCTGACCTCGGCGCCGGGAAGCGTGAGCCAGGTGCGGGAGTCGGCCATGCGGCTGATGGTTATGGCCAAAAAGTCCGGCACCCCCACTTTTCTGGTGGGGCACGTCACCAAGGACGGCGCCATTGCCGGCCCCAGGCTGTTGGAACACATGGTGGATACGGTGCTTTATTTTGAGGGCGACCGCAATCATATTTTTCGGATTCTGCGGGCGGTAAAAAACCGGTACGGGTCCACCAATGAAATCGGCGTGTTTGAAATGAAGGAAATGGGACTGGATGAAGTCGGCAACCCTTCGGCTGTTTTTCTGTCCGAGCGTCCGGTCAATTCGCCGGGGTCGGTGGTCACCGCCAGCATGGAGGGTACCCGGCCGATTTTGATTGAGCTCCAGGCCCTGGCCAGCAGCACCAGCTTTGGAACACCCCGGCGGACCATTCTGGGCCTGGATCAGAACCGGGTGGCCCTGCTGGCGGCGGTGATGGAAAAGAAGCTGGGACTGCATTTAATGGGGCACGATATTTTCATGAATGTGGCCGGCGGCGTCAAGGTGATTGAACCGGCCGTGGATCTCGGCATCGTTTCAGCGATTGCCTCCAGCTTTCTGGACAAACCCATCCAGAACGCTACGGTTGTTCTGGGGGAGGTGGGACTGACCGGCGAGGTCCGGGCGATCGGACAGGTTGAAGCCCGTGTGGGGGAGAGCAAAAAAATGGGGTTTACCCGGTGCATCGTTCCGGAAAGCAACCTGAAACGGGTCAAGAACATAACGGAAATCGAACTCATCGGCGTCCGCACGGTGTCGGATGCGGCGGAGGCGCTGTTTTAGGAGTTTCAGTTGACTTGGACAGGGGTTCAGTATATATGAAGCGGCCGAATCCTAAGGCGAAACAATGGCAGGATCATTACACCCGCCGGGCAAAAAAGGAAAACTTTCCGGCCCGGTCGGTTTATAAACTCGAAGAGATCCAGCAGAAGTATCATCTGATTAAAGCCGGCGACGCCGTTCTCGATCTGGGATGTGCACCGGGGTCGTGGCTGCTGTATGCGGCCAGGATGGCGGGGGAACGCGGGCGAGTGGTGGGGATAGATCTGAGTCCGCTGCAGCAGCAGATGCCGGGGAACGTGCGGGTTCTGACCGGGGATGTTTTTGAGTTGAATCCGGACCTGCTGGCAGCGGTGGGAACCGATTTTAATGTGGTCCTGAGCGACATGGCGCCCGCCACCACCGGCAACCGTATTGTGGATACCGCCAGATCCTTTAATCTTTGCCAGGCGGCGCTGTCGATTGCCCAAGACCTGCTGCTGCCGGGCGGGGCCTTTGTCTGCAAGATTTTTCAAGGCGAAGATTTCAAGCAGTTTGCGGACCAGGTAAAAACGCTTTTCAGTAAGCATAAAATATTTAAGCCTCAAAGCAGCCGAAAGGCCAGCAGAGAGATTTTTATCATCGGAATGGGGAAAAAATAGGAGGACGACATGTCGGGCCATAGCAAGTGGGCTTCAATCAAACATAAAAAAGGCGCTGCGGATGCCAGACGCGGCAAGGTTTTTACCAAACTGATCAAGGAAATTACCATGTCGGCCCGGATGGGGGGCGGCGATCCGGACGGCAACCCGCGACTGCGGTCGGCTATTCTGGCAGCCAAAAACGAGAATATGCCCAAAGACAATATTGAACGGGCCATCAAAAAGGGAGCCGGTGAACTGGAAGGCGTCAGTTACGAGGAAAGTATTTATGAGGGGTATGGCCCCGGCGGGGCAGCGGTAATGGTGGAATCCCTCACCGATAACAAGAACCGGACGGTTGCTGAAATCCGGCATATTTTCAGTAAAAACGGCGGGAATCTCGGCGAGAACGGTTGCGTTGCCTGGATGTTTAATAAAAAGGGATATATCAATGTTGAAAAGGGCGGCGTGAATGAGGAAGTGTTGATGGAAACCAGTATCGAAGCCGGGGCCGAAGATGTTCGCGATGATGAAAACGGGTTCGAAATTATTACGGCGCCGGAGGATTTTGAGACCGTGAAGGCCGCCCTGGAGGCCGCTTCGATTCCCTTCATAGAGGCGGAGGTTACCATGCTGCCGCAGACAACGGCCGACCTGAAAGGCAAAGAGGCCGAACAGATGGTCCGTCTGATGGGCTCTTTGGAGGACTGCGACGACGTGCAAAAGGTTTACACCAACGCGGATATTCCTGAAGAAGTTGCCGAAAGCGCGTAAGGTCTTTTTTGAGATAGGTTCTAATCCAGCTTCAGCACATCCATTCCGTCCGGAATGGTGAATTTGAAAAATTTGTCGTCATAGCCCTGATTGAACCGCAGGTCACTGAAAGCAATGCGGGTTTCATCCCCATATGAATTCAGGGTGACGATCTGGACGATATCATACATGGTTTTTGAAATTGACAAATAAATGACGGACACATCCACTTTTTGTATTTTGGGGGTAAGGGTCAGGACATACAACCGGTCGGTGTCCGCCTGTTCGTGCCGGAGGATGATGAATTTTTCGCGAAGTTGTTTCATGTCGGAAAGAAAGCTGGCCCCCTTGCCGCTCCCGAAATAAACGGGGGCTTCTCCCACCATGACCTGATTGTCTTCCGGCCGGTATACCCAGAGGGTCCGGCTGTCGGTGACAAAGACCTGGCGATCCGGTTTTTCGTATTCCCAGAGCATCATGCCGGGGTGTTTGACATAGATTTTTCCGGAAGCGCTGTCGCTGATGCCCATTTCCTTTAAAGTTGAAGTCTGATTGAAACGGGCGAAAAAGCCCGATCCGGAATACCTTTTTTCAATCCCGGCAACAATATCCTCCAGTTTGGGTGCAGACGCCTGGGCAAAGGCGCCCCCGCAGCCGACAACCAGTACACAGAGGCAGGCCAGCAGCCCCTGGAACAGTTTAAATTCGTTTGATTTCAGCATTATAAAACTCCTGTTTCATGATAGAATTTTAAGAACGGCCGCCAGGCCGTTTTCCCGGTCAAACGCCCCCAAATCGATACTGCCGCCGGTTTCCAGAAAATCGCTTTTGCCGAAAACCGCATAACAGATTCTGTCTATCAGGCCTATCCGGCGGCGGGCTTCATCCGTGTTGATGTAGGGCATTCTGACGCCCTGGAGAAGCAGGGTTTCCATGTTGCTGTTTTTCAGCTGGGCGCTGAACCGTTCCGCTTTTTGCAGGTTCTGGAAATAGAACCGTTTCTTTTGGGTCAGGGCGCGAAATAAATCCGTGTCGTCTTCAAGTTCATCCAAAAAAGCCAGCAAAAAATCGTAAGCGCTGAACACAATCCTGAATTCGGCCGTCATCTTTTTAAAAAAAACATTGAGAAAAGAAATTTTATTTGGGGTGAATGTAAACCGGGTGTTTCTCAGCTTGACCCTGCACAGGGCTTGATACGGCCGGGGCACATAGCGCCGGATGGCATCCACGAGGGCCGGGTCCGGTTTTTTGGCAATGTTCAGGCGGCTGATGAAGCGTCCGATCACCCAGTCCGGTACGGCCAGGGCCAGGCTGCCGCGGTTGTCAGAAAAAAGGAGGGTCGTCTGCAGCCCTTTCGCCCTAAGCGCCCGGGACACTTTTTCTTCATCTTCGGGCGCAAAGTCATGACTTTCCAGCAGAGCTTCCAACTGCACCTGAAGGGCCTGGTCCGGAAAAAAGATCAACTCCAGCAGCGAATCCTTTTCGCAATTGGATTCGTCGCAAAGAATTGCTTCCAGCTCCGGCAACGTGGGATTTGAAAAGGTGGAGTCAATATAATGCTGTGCCTCCGGCGTCAGCGCCAGCCCCTGTTGCCAGATGATTTCAATGGCGTGTTCGAGTTGTTTCAGGTGTTGCGGCATTTTCAGGACATCACCCCGTATTGCTTTAACTTGGTGTGCAGGGTTTTACGGGTTATTCCCAAACGGCGGGCGGCCTCGCTTTTGTTGCCGCCGGCCGCTTCCAGGGTCCGCAATATCGTGGCTTTTTCAACCTCTTCCAGAGGGATTTCACCGGACAACTCATCCAGGGCGGATATGGCCCCGGCCGGGGTTTCAGCGGGCGCGGACAGAAACGGCAGGACCTCGCCGTCGAGGTATTCCGAACGGGCCAGTACCACGCCCCGCTCCACCGCGTTCATGAGCTCCCGGACATTTCCGGGCCAGTCGTAGCGCACGAACCGATCCATGGCTTTCGGGGTCAACCCCTGGATCTCTTTTTGATTTTTAGCAGCGAACAGTTTCAGGAAATGCTGGGCCAGGAGGGGAATATCCTCTCTTCTTTCCCGCAGCGGCGGGATTTCCAGGCTGACGACATTCAGGCGATAGTACAGATCTTCACGGAAAAGTCCTTTGGAAATAAGCTCCGTGAGGTTTTTGTTGGTGGCGACGATGAGGCGGACATCCACCGGCACCACCGTTTCGCCGCCGACCCGGATAATTTCCCTTTCCTGCAAGACCTGCAGGAGCTTTACCTGCATGCTGGGAGACATTTCGCTGACTTCATCCAGGAAAAGGCTGCCGCCGGTTGCCTGGATAAAGCGGCCTTCCCTTCTGCGGTCGGCGCCGGTAAAGGCCCCTTTTTCGTGCCCGAAAAGCTCGGATTCCAGCAGCGTTTCAGTGATGGCCGCACAATTCGTTTTAACGAACGGGCCGTCTTTGCGGGGGCTGTTGAAATGGATGGTTCCGGCGATCAACCCCTTGCCGGTGCCGGACTCGCCGGTAATCAGAACCGTGGCCTCGGACGGGGCCACCTGGGCGACGGTTTCCAGCAGGCGGGTGATGGCCGGGCTCTGTCCGATGATATTGCGCCGGTCAAAGTGCTTTCCCAGGCTTTCTTTCAGCATGCGGTTTTCTTCTTTGAGCCGCAGGTTTTCCATGGCCCGTTCAATCGTCAGACGCAGCTTGTCAAAATCCAGCGGTTTGGTGAGATAATCATAGGCGCCTTTTTTAAGGGCATCCACCGCTGAGTCGATGGATGAATAGGCCGTCATGATAATCACCGGAATGGCCGGGTTAAGGGCTTTGATCTTGTCCAGGGCCTCTATACCCGAAACCTTAACCATGCGGATATCCATCAAAATAAGATCAAAAGGCTGCTGCCGGACCTGTTCGATGGCGGTAGACCCGTCATCGGCTTCGGTGATGCTATAGCCCCAGCCGCTGAGAAGTGTCCGCAGCATGGTGCGGTGGGCCCTGTCATCGTCTACCACCATTAACGTTTTATGCGCTGTCATGGCTCTCTGTTCCTGCTGTAAAGGGTAAAAAAATCGTGACGGTTGTACCGCGGGGGTTGCTATCGATCTTGATGGCGCCGCCGTGGCCCTCAATGATCTTCTGGGCAATCGCCAGTCCGAGTCCTGTTCCGGCGGCCTTGGTGGTAAAATAGGGGTCAAAGATGTGGCCCAGGTCCTGCTCCCGGATGCCGCTGCCGGTATCGGCGATCCTGATGGCAACCTGCCGGGCCGGGTTGTCCGCGGCCAGGGTCACGCTAAGGCTGCCGCCGCCTTCATCCATCGATTCGATTGCATTGAGATAAAGATTTAACAGCACCTGATTCATTTTATCCGGATCCACCAGAACGGTTTCCGCAAAATCGGCAAGATTTGTCCGAATACGGATGGTTTTTTCGGCGGCCTGTCTTTCAACCAGCTTGAGGGAATCGGCCACAAATGTTTTCAGGTTCAGCGGCCGTTTGGAAATGGTGACCGGCCGGGCGAATTCCAGGAGCTGTCCTACCACCCGGTTGAGGCGATCGACTTCCTGAATCATGATATTGGCGATATGGAGGTCTTCAGGGGCATCCTGATATCTTTCCTTGAAATAGGTGGCAAAACCCTTGATGGAACTTAAGGGGTTGCGGATTTCATGGGCAACCCCGGCGGCCAGCCGGCCGACTGTGGCCAGCCGCTGGTTCCTGGCAATTTCTTTGCGCAGGGCCCGGACTTCGCTCAGGTCTTTGAACAGCAAGACGCTCCCGAGTAAATTCCCGGTTTCATCCTTGAGCAGGGTGGCGTTGGCCTCAAGGTGAAGAACCGCACCGTTTTTTAAGGTGCAGTTGATTTCCTGTTCCACAACGCCGCCGGACACATTTAAGCTTTGGAACTGCTGTAGAAGTTCTTTTGGCAGGATCTGTTCCGCGCCCTTGCCGATGGAGTCCGGGACGGAAAGTTCAAGGATGCGGCCGGCCACGTAATTCATGGCAACGACTTTTTGAAATGTATCGGTGGCCAGCAGGCCGATGGGCATATTATCCACCAGGTTGTCTGAAAAGGCCTTGATCCTGGAAAGCGACGCTTTGGCGGCGCGGTAACTCTGGGTAAGAAACAGTAGAAAGATGCCGGCAAACCCCACCAGCAGCAAAGTGATTCCCATGATGATTGAGTGGCGGGAGTCGGCCAGGCGGGCCTGTTCGATAGGGGTCATGTCCAGACCGATAAATATGACCTGTAAGGATGGTTCCGGATTTTCGCCGATGTCTCTTTCGGATCCGAACGGCCGGCCGAACATCATGCGCCCCATCCGCATGCCCATCATCCCGCCGCCGGTGGACGCAAATCGGCGGAAAACCTCGAATATCTTCTTCCCCTCCGGATGGGTGACAATCCGCCAGTGAAGGTCCTGGGAACGGGAAATTTCTTGAAGGTTGAGTTCTTTGCCGTAAACGGAACCGATACTTCCCTGCTCATCATGGGCCAGAATCCTTCCATTCGCGTCGGTCACCATGAGGTATTCAATATCCGGCTGCTGGGCTGTTTCACTCAGCAGTCTCTGGAGCCGAAAATCGGTTCCGCCCATGCCCATCATGCCGGTTCGGGTTCCGGCCTCAAAAGAACGGATCAGGGCTGCGCCTTTTTCCAGCAGCAGTCGGGTGCTGTGTTCCTTCTGGCGATGAATATTTTCATAGATCAGATAAGCGAATATCGGCAGCAAAATCAACACGGCGCCGATAAATATCCAGGGCGGCACGCCCGTCCAAAATCTGCTTTTTTTTATTTGTTCCCGCATAATCGTTATCTATAAAGCAAAAAAGGTGCCATGGTCATAAATCCCGGAATATGGCTGCTTGGTCCATGGAAACAGATTTATGTTTCGGAATAGCGGGTAATATTTATCCACGCAGAAAAGGATCAAGGCCTGACAGTGCATATTAAGTATCCACTATTTAACGAAAACTGACAAGCAATATTTTGGGGAAAGGCGTCAAGGGTTCTGGGATTCAAGGAGTCGAGAATCAAATTTCAGCATAGAAAACAGGCACCTCAGTGTCCGATCAGAATTAATCAGTTTACCTTGGATTTTTGTGTTTAAAAATACAAATTCCAAGCATCAAATTACAAACAAATCTCAATGTTGATGATCTTGTAAAAAGTCGAAAATGCGCCTCTTTCGTCATTCCCGCGAAGGCGGGAATCCAAGAATTTCAGACGGTTCTGGATGCCGGATCAAGTCCGGCATGACAATTGGAGTACTTTTTACGATACCATCAACATTGGGATTTTAGTCCAACATAGAAACCCTGGCCCTTTGGGCCAGGTCAGAGTACAGTGGCTTTGCCATCTGTACGACTCAATGTTACTCAATGATCAAGTTGTCCCCACAACCTATGATCAAGGAGTAACAAATGAGCCGATTTCGAAAATTAACACAAACAATCTGGCATTGCCAATATCATATTGTATGGGTATCAAAATATCGGTACCGGGTATTAAATGGGCAAATAGCATCTGAAGTTGAGAACTGCATCAGATCATTTTCCGAACAAAAATCGAGTGAAATAGTAGAATTAAATATACAGATTGACCATGTTCACCTTCTTGTGATGGTTCCACCGAAAATATCAATATCCGATTATGTGGGAATGATAAAAGGCAGAACGGCAATTCGTGTGTTTAACAGGTTTAAAAAATTAAAGAGCAAGCCCTACTGGGGCAACAGTTTTTGGGCCCGAGGATACTGTGTTGATACAGTAGGCTTAGATTCGGATATGATCCGAAAATATGTAAAGTATCAGGAACGGAAAGAGAACCGTCAAGAACAGAAAGATCTGTTCGACAAATAAAAACATGGGGACAACTTTCCTTGCCCCCTCTGGGGGCAAGGCAGACTTACCCCTTTTAAGGGTAACCCAAAGCCTGGCCCTCTGGGCCAGGATATTTACAAACCGCTTGCTTAGATTGGATCGTATCAAGAAACCCACTTGTTTCCAGAAAATCGCCAACATATTCGAGGACTCTT
>JARGFK010000103.1 GCA_029211065.1 Desulfobacterales bacterium | reverse complement strand
AAAAATTGTTTCCGGGATGAATTTTTTCGTCCGATATTTTTTCAAAACTCGTATTTTTCGGACGGACACTAATTAGAAAAAAGATAAACGAATCAATCTCCGTCTGAGTCAAAAAGACTATCATCAAATTAAGATAAAGGCTATTGAGGAAGGCATTCCATATCAAACTTTTATCTCAAGTATCATTCATAAATAGTTGAATGGTTCCCTGTCGCCTAAATCATAGTTTGGAACAGAACCTGTCATAAATTTCAGCAACTAAATGAACCTATGAAACCCCGTATCAAAGGAAAATTTACCTTTCAATCGACCGGCGTCATATTTGTTCTTTCCGCCCTGCTTGAACTGTTCTCGATTAATTCCCCGGTACCGCTTTTCGGAAATGTTCAGGGCGGCATTATCGCCGCTGTCTACCACCTGGTCTATGTCGTGCTTTTTTTCTTTTTGGGTTTTGGTTTATACAAGGCCAGGCCCTGGGCCTGTAAGCTTGTTTTTGCAGCAGCCGGCTTGTATACGCTGGACCGGATGGTTTATGTATTGGACAAAAAGGCGCTGGAGATCTACATGACGGTGTTATTGAACAAATACGGCGTGGCTGTCGGCATCCCGGAAACAGGATTCATCTTAAAGGTTATGGTACTTGCCACGGTTCTGACGGTGGCCTGCTGGTGGGGGTTTGCAGGGTATACGTATCTGCGCCGGCAATACTTTCAACAGACAACCATTGATAATGCCCTGACTGATCCTAAACAAAATTAAAATGGAGGGATAAGGCTTTAAGCGCGGGACCTAAATGGTTGACTTTCCGGCTGCTTGACGTTAGGTTCCCCTCTTAAAATGAACGAAAATCTAAACATAAAAACAATCATTCTGTTTTTCCTCCCGCTTCTTTTCATGATGGAGCTTATCCAGCTGTCCCACTCCATCACCAACGCGTTTATAGCCCGCCTGCCAAATCCGACGGAAGTTTTGGCCGCTTTCAGCATCGCCTTTGCGTTAAACAGCACGGTTACCGGTGTTTCAATGACCAGCATCCAGGTGGGCATTTGCTTTATTACGGACTGGACCTCCCTTATACGGTTGTTCCGATTATTCGTCCTGCTGGTAACGGCAACTTTTTCCATTGTAGAACTGACCTCGCTGACGCCGGTCGGTGATATTGTTTTTGGAGAATGGATGGGCGCCAGTCCTGAGGTTGTCTCTCAAGCCAAGTTGGCTTCAGCGATTATGGGGTTATGGTCATTTCCGATCCTGATCCGGAACTTCTGCTACGCCGTCGTCATGAGGAATCGAAGAACGATCCTGATTACCTACGCCACCACCGTCAGGCTGGTCAGTCTCTTCGCATTCCTGTTTCTTTTTTCCTTCTGGTTCAACGGCGCCATTGTCGGGGCACTGGCCACGGTGTCAGGCATGGTGGTTGAAGCCGTTTACATGATTATCGTCGCCCGGCCGTTTTTCAGGCGTCTGGAAAGGAATATCGCCCAGCCGGCGTCCTACGGGGAGATCTGGCACTTTTCCTGGCCTCTGATGATCAATCAGATCTCTGAAAACGGGGTAATGTTCATTATTAATTTTTTTCTCGGAAACCTGGCAAATCCCGACTTGGCGATCGCGTCTTTCGGCGTTGTGTTCGGCCTTTTAAAGCTCCTCCTTTTTCCCTTTCGCAACCTGGTCCAGGCCACCCAGGCGCTGGTGCAGAAAAGAGAGGACCTCCGGGCGATCCTGCAATTTACCGCCGGGATGGTTCTTTTCTATATCTGTTTAAATTTTTTGATGTTTTATACACCCATGAGAATATTGATCCTGGACAGCCTGATGGGCTTAACCCCTGAATTGAGCGCTTACAGCACGTCCGCGGTGCGGCTTATTTACATCGTTGCCATTTTCTGGGCGACCTCTTCGCTCTCGCGGGGGATGCTGGCGGCCATTCGCAAAACCGGTTTTATCGGGTTGACGGCGGGGGTCCGTCTGGCGGTGCTGGCAGCTTTCGGAGTTGTTCCATTTTTCTTGCCGAATATCAACGGATCCGTTCTGGGTGTTATCGCCATTGCCGGCTCCTTTGCGGCGGAAGCCATGGTCCTTGGTTGGCGTTTCCATGGCCAGACCAAAATGCCCGGGTCGCTGTTTCCTTCTGATTTCACCGGTAATTCTTAAGATTAACGGCGCTTTCCACCGGCAACAATATTTTTTTTAAAGTCCAGACGTTCATCCATTAGGGCTTTTCCGAACAATGGACCGAATCATTCAAAACAATCGATGCGCTGGATTTGAAAGAGGGTGAGGGATTGAACTTGCGCGTTTCCGGCGGGTGCGGGATCACTTCCTGAAGTTTCCCGACCGGATGCGTTCGAGGGCGGTTTCGATGGGTTGCGGATCGATTTGCCGCATGAGGACGCCGATGTACTGGATTTGTCTGCGCCGTGCGCCGTGATTTTTTATTTTGCGTGCGAATGCGATGGCCGTCAGAAGCTCTTCCGGCAGATCCATGGCCTCGAGCTGGCCGGGCGGCAGGGCGACCAATTGTTCGCCCAGGCGCTGCAGTGCCCGGTCTTCATTTTTTTTCTGGGTTCTGCTTTTATATTCCGTATCCATTATCTATTTTCGCAATGTTAGGGTTGATTTTGCAGCCATATTCTTGCAGTATTTACCTTTAATACTGCAAACGGATTGAAATGATCAAGTAATATATCGAGCGGCATTTCCGATAGAACCTATCTCAAAAAAGTCTTTTTGCTCCATATCGGCGTTGAAGCCGCGCATCAAGTCATCGAAATACTCAATTATTCCTGCGGGTTGATGCTTGGCTTCGCCTTGATCTGAAACAAAAATCTTTTTTTTGAGATAGGTTCTATTACGAAAGCGGTGAAAAATGGCACCAGCCAATGGGATCAAACGCGTTAAAAGGGAAAAGCGGCAAAAGGCGGCATACCAGTATCAGAAGGACGGCCGGTATTTTGCCCAGATGGCCGACGGCATAAAAGAAGCCGGTGCAGCGGAACTGGCTGAGCTCGGCGCCGAGGATGTCCGGCCGGAATTCAGCGGAATTTATTTCAGGGCGGATAAACCCACCCTGTATCGCATTAATTATCAGACCCGGCTGCTTTCACGGTGCCTGGCGCCGCTGATATCCTTCGCCTGTCCTGATACCGATACGCTCTACCAGACCGCCAAGCAGATCGAGTGGCAAGACTTTTTTGAGGAAGGCAATACCTTTGCCGTATCAGGGACTGTTTCCGATAGCGCGATTTCGCATTCAAAGTTCGCTGCCCTGCGCCTGAAAGATGCGGTGGCCGACTATTTCAGGGAAAAAACCGGTCGGCGCCCGGATGTGTCGGCAAGAGATCCGGATGTCCTGCTGAACCTTCATATCCGGAACGATACGGCAGTCATAAGCCTCGACACTTCGGGCGGCGCGCTTCACCGCAGAAGATACCGGGAGGAGACCGTTTCGGCGCCGATGCAGGAAACCGTTGCCGCCGCGATTATCCGGTTCAGCGAGTGGGACGGTTCTGTTCCCTTATATGATCCGTTGTGCGGTTCGGGAACCCTTTTGTGCGAAGCGCTCATGCGCTACAGCCATATTCCCGCAGGCGTTTTCAGGGATCAGTTCGGCTTTGAATTTCTGCCCGATTTTAACCGCGTTGCCTGGAATGAAGTAAAAAAAACGGCCGATGGACTCATCCAGGAACTGCCGCAAGGGCTGATTGCAGGCAGTGATGTGTCCGGGGAGGCTGTGGGCGCGGCGCGGACAAACCTGATGGGGCTCCATTACGGAAAAAACGTAAGCGTTGAAAGGGCGGACTTCAGAGATTTGCCCGGCCTTGAAGGGCATGTCATTGTAACCAATCCGCCTTACGGCATCCGGATGGGGGGGGACGAGAATCTGGTAGCCTTTTACAAGGCGCTCGGCGATTTTCTGAAACAGAAATGCAAGGGATCGGCCGCTTTTGTTTTTTTCGGAGAACGGGCGTATATCAAAAACATCGGGCTGAAAGCATCATGGAAAAAACCGATCACGGCCGGCGGGCTCGACGGCCGGCTGGTTAAATACGAGATGTACTGAGGACAGGTTTGGAAATCATGGAACAGACACCCCTCGGGGTATTGAAAACGGTTTTCGGGTTCGAAGGTTTCAGGGAAAAACAGCAGGAGATCATCCAGGCCGTTCTCGACGGCAGGGATGCTTTTGTGTTGATGCCCACGGGAAGCGGGAAATCGATCTGCTACCAGATCCCGTCGATTATCCGAAGCGGCGTCGGCCTGGTGGTGTCCCCCCTTATCGCCCTGATGCAGAACCAGGTTGAGGCCTTGCGGCAAAACGGCGTTCGGGCGGCGTTCCTGAACTCCAGCCAGTCAACCGATGAGTCCAAAAAGATCGAGGACCAGGTGTTAAGCGGGGCGTTTGATATCCTGTACGTTGCCCCTGAACGGCTCCTGACGGAGCGGTTTCAAAATCTTTTGGGGAAATTTCCAATCGCCCTGTTTGCCATTGACGAGGCCCACTGCGTGTCCCAGTGGGGCCATGATTTCCGGCCGGAATACCTCAGGCTGGTGGAGGTGACGGAAAAATATCCGGCTGTGCCGCGGATCGCTCTAACGGCAACCGCTGATGCGGTCACCCGCAGGGATATCGTCGACAAACTGGACCTGCCGGCTGCCATGCAGTTTGTCTCCAGTTTTGACCGCCCCAACATCAGCTACCAGGTCAAACTGAAAACCAACGGGAGAAAACAGCTCTTCGAGTTTATCCGGACCGATCATGTTCCAGAAGCCGGCATCGTTTACACCCGCACCCGCAAAAGGGCGGATGAAACCGCCCAATGGCTCCGGGAAAATGGCGTGAACGCACTGCCATACCACGCCGGCATGGATGCCCAGGACCGGCAGCGCCACCAGCGCCGCTTTCTCATGGAAGATGGTATTGTCATGGTCGCCACCATCGCGTTCGGCATGGGCATTGACAAGCCCGACGTCCGCTTTGTTGCGCACCTGGATCTGCCTTCCAGCATGGAGGCTTACTATCAGGAAACCGGGCGGGCGGGCAGGGATGGACTGCCTGCTGATGCCTGGATGGTCTATTCGCTGGCGGATGTCGTGGCCATGCGGCGGCTTCTGGAAACTTCCGACGGGGATGCGGCATTCAAAAGGGTTCAGCAGCAGAAGCTGGAGGCGCTTTTCGGGTACTGCGAATCAGCGGCCTGCCGGCGCCAGGCCCTGCTCGGATATTTTGGGGAGGCATACCCGGCTGCCTGCGGGAACTGCGATACCTGCCTTCAGGATATAGAAACCTGGGACGGCACGGTTGCCGCCCAGAAGGCCCTGTCCAGCGTTTACCGAACCGGCCAGCGTTTTGGGGCCGCCCACCTCACGGATATTTTGGTGGGGAATTTAACGGACCGTGTTCAGCAGTTCAAACACGATCGGATCAAAACCTTCGGGGTGGGAGATGATCTGCCCCCGGCAGAATGGCGCTCGGTGTTCCGCCAGCTTTTGGCCGGCGGTTTTCTGACGGTGGAAATGGGAAAAATATCCGGTTTCCGGCTCACCGAAAAAAGCGGGCCGGTGCTCAAAGGGATCCAGCCGGTGAAATTTAGAAAAGATCCGCTTCCGGTTAAAATAAAAAAACCCGCCAAGTCCGCTTCGAAAACGGTTTTGGTGTTTGAAAATGAAAGTGAGAGCCGGCTCTTTGAAAAGCTTCGACTCCTGCGGCTTGAGATTGCCAGAGAGCTTGAACTGCCGCCTTTTGTCGTATTTCATGACAAGACCCTAAAGGAGATGGCCATTCTCAAGCCGACGACTCCGGCGGCAATGCTTGAAGTGACCGGTGTGGGGGAACAAAAGCTCCGGAGATATGGAGAGCGCTTTCTCACTGCCGTCAAAGCGGATTTAGAAAAAGCTCTTAACGGCAAAGCAAATCCGCTGTCTGAACAATAACCAAGAAAACGTTTCTAAACAAACAATCCTTTCCATCCGGGAAAAATAGGCAAACAAAGCAATGAACAACAGCAGCTTGGTTTATTCAACTGAAACAGGCCGAATTTGCCCTGAATGCGGCAAGTCGGTTGCCGCATGCTCCTGCAAAACAAACAAGGCTGTTAAAGCCGATAAGCCGCCGACAGGCTATCCCAACGACGGCACCATCAGGATACAACGGGAAGTCAAAGGGCGTAAAGATACGGATTTCCCCCCTTGTCCTATAGGGTTAAAAAAACTTGACTTGCCCGGATTCGTCTTTAATTTAAAAGGACTTGATAAATAAAATTAAAGGAGATGCAAATGCAAAAAGTTGAAAACGGCATGTACGTTAGTGTGGCGTATACCGGTAAATTTGAAAACGGCGAGGTCTTCGACAGCAGCGAAGGATGCCCCCCGCTTGAGTTCCAGACCGGTTCGGGGCAACTGATCAAAGGGTTTGAAGATGCCGTGATGGGTATGTCTGTTAATGAAAAAAAGGAATTCACCCTGGCGCCCGAAGAGGCCTATGGGCTGCGCGATGAAAACCATGTGCGTGAGTTTCCCCGCTCCGAACTTCCCGCCGGCATGGCGCCGAAGGTGGGCGACAACGTCGCTTTTTCCACGCCCGAAGGTCAACAGATACCGGCCAGGCTCATCAAAATGGATGATGAAAACCTGACGTTCGACCTGAACCACCCGCTTGCCGGAGAAACGCTTACATTCAGCATCGAAGTGATGGGCATCAGCGACACACCCACCCAGGAAGCCCATGGCTGCGGATCCGGCTGCGACTGCGGTTCGGGATGCAGCTGTTGACAAAAACACGGAGACGTTTTCCTCCTGCGACCAAAATGAGAACAGCCTTCGTTGACAAGGGCTCGCAGTAAAATACTGCGGCTTCACCCTTGGACGCCTTTCGAAGATCCCGTTCGCTGGGGGATCCGGGGCATTCTCTGCTTTTGCAACAACAGGGTTTACATGGGCGGACGGGGTCAGGGCGACGGGGTTCACTCTTTATTTCGTGCGGTCGCTATTGATTTGCGCTTTTTAAGGATTTTATAGATGGTGTCCCCTCGGCCAACGCATATCACGTAAACGGTAATCTCTTTTTCTTCAACCTCGTAAACCAGCCGGTAGCCTGGGGACCTCAGCTTGATTTTGTAATGGTGTGGGTAGCCCCTGATCCTTGTGCTATCGATGTGAGGATTTTCAAGCCTGCGTCTTAAATGCGCTTTAAACCGATCTTTTATCTCCGGTGCCAGTTTGTGCCATTCTTTCAGGGCGCTCGGCAGGAATTTCAGCTTATAGGTCATCTAAGCCAACCTCAACAGCCTTTTCTTTTTCAGCTTTGCGGCCTTCTATGATTTGGCCAAGCTCGATATCTTCTGTCAGATCCAGCAGCGTTTCATAGGTTTCTGCCGGGATAATATAAGCGGTCGGTTTGTTTCGGTTGAGCAAAGCAATCGCCTCGCCGTGGGCCTCGTCGATGATCGTTTGAGGGTTTTTCTTTAGATCGGTGATGCTGACCGTATAGTCTGCACGGATTTTGGTAAGCATGATATGAGCTCCCTTAAATGATCGTTTAATCGTGCTTTAAATAGTACATTTAAAATGTTTTGTCAAGTATGTATTTTTTGCGTTTCGGTAGACTGAATAGAATCAAAGCAACAGAATAATCCAGGAAACATTCTATTGAAATATTGATAAAGGGAAAAACCCGTTACAGAGGCTTGGAAGCAAATGTCTCCAAGTGAAGGCTGGCCTGCCAAGTGAAGTTTGAAAGGGGGGAATGCGTTTAGCCCGGCTTTGCTTTCAGCTGCCACGAAGCGGTTTCCTTTCTCAACTCCGTTTCGAACGAAGGCTGGTCGGGGCGAGAGGATTTGAATGCGCCTCGGGCGCACAAGCCTCCTTGGAGGGTTGCTTTAACCTGTGATAGGCAGAACTATAAGATGGTCGGGGCGAGAGGATTTGAACCTCCGACTTCCTGCTCCCAAAGCAGGCGCGCTACCAGGTTGCGCCACGCCCCGATATTCACAAAACGATCGCGATGTGTCCCTATCACGCTTTCGGACTTCTTGCAAGATGATATCCGCTAAAAACCGGGCGCAAGGCGCACGGCACAAGGCGCACGGAAAAATATTCCCTTTTTCCCCTGAGCCGTAGACCATGTTTTTATTTCTTATCACTTCCCAGCCTCCCAGCTTCATAGCCTTCTCGCCTATTCCGATTTCTTTAAAAAAACAATGATGGCGTTGCTTATTTTTTCGGCAACAAGGGCCATCATTTCCGGGTCCGTCAACATTTTTTCTTCCACAGGGTTGGTCAGATATCCGGGCTCAATCAGCACTGCGGGCATGTCTGCGCCCCTCAGCACCATCAGCGGTGCAGCCTGAACGCCGCCCTGTTTGGAAGTGGCCGGATGAATTAAATATTGGTGCATCAGTCGGGCCAGCTCCTGGCTCGATTTTAGATGTCTGGATTGAATGGTGTCCCAGGGAACGGCGCTGTCAATTCCGTCCGGTGGTTTTGCTGCTGCGATTTTCGATGCGGGCGTGCGATCGGACGCCTCTCGGAAGAAGAAAACAGATACCCCGGTCTGCTGGTGCAGAAAACCGGCACCGGTGTGCAGGCTGACGAACAAATCGGCCCCGGCTTTATTGGCGACAGCCGTTCTTTCAGGTAAATCGAGCCAGTAGTCATCCGTCCGTGTCAGAATAACCCGGAAGTGGTCTTTCAGGCCGGCTGCGATTTTGCGGGCCAGGTTTAAAGAAACCATTTTTTCCAGCGTGCCGCCGGGTCCCTTGGCGCCGGTTTCATGCCCGCCATGTCCGGGGTCTAAAACGATTGTTTTCGGTAAAGCGCCCAAAACAAATTCTTCGGCGCTCCCCTGGGCAGGACGCAAAATTAGAATAAAAAAAATAGACAGAATAACGCCAAAAGACCTGCTCATAAGGATACCGATGGGGCCTCTATCTTCACATCTGGTTTTACGGCCGAATCCGGCCGGGGCTGATGATGTGCAACATGCTGTCATAACAGGTGCTTTCCTCATTTTTGCTTGACATTTTGGGCATTTAATATTATTTTGCCTGTTCATGTTTTTAAATTTATTTAGTTTGGCCAGAAAGTCAAGTTCCCATACTGAATTTGTCCACCTATAATATGCCAAGCAATGATTTTAAACAACCTCTGATTAGACCGGAATCATCTTTGCGAGAGTGGCGGAATTGGTAGACGCACTGGACTTAGGATCCAGCTCTGGAGACAGAGTGGGAGTTCAAGTCTCCCCTCTCGCACCAAAAACGAGATAATTATAATAAAATCGATTATTTTAGAAAGGAACCACATGTCAGTTACGATTGAAGACCTGAGCAGTGTAAAAAAAATACTGCACATTGAAGTCCCTGTCGCCGCAGCGGCCGAGGAGATTGAAAAAGCGTATTCAGAGCTTAAAAAAACGGCAAAAATCAAGGGATTCCGTCCCGGCAAGACGCCCCGGGGAGTCTTGGAACGGCTATATAAGAAGGACGTGCAGGCGGACGTGACATCCCGCCTGATACAGGAGTCTTTTTTTAATGCCGTCAAGGAAACCGAGCTGAAGATCGTGGGCAGCCCCCAGATAGACCCGCCGCCGCTGGATCTCAACAGCCCTTACAAGTATGCCGCAACGGTTGAAGTGAAACCGGAGATAGGCCGGATCGAATTCAAAGAACTGCCGCTGAAAAAAACACGATACCAGGTGGCCGACAAGGATGTGGATAACCAGATTCAAATGCTCCGCAAAAATCTGGCCCAACTGCAAAAAATCGAAGATCCGCGGTCTGCTCAGGAAGGTGATTTTGTCCTGATAGATTATGAAGGGTTAAAGGAGGGGAAGCCCTTTGCCGAAACCGGGCTGACTGAGAACTTCACCATGAAGATCGGGGCCGGCAGCATCAGCAAAGCGTTTGATGAACAGCTCGTGGGGATGAAGCCGGGTGATGAAAAGGAAGCTAAAGTCAAGTTTCCGGAGGATCATTTTAATAAAAGTCTGGCAAACCAGGAAATCGATTTTCAGGTGACGCTGAAGGAGATCCGGGAAGAGGTGCTGCCGGAAGTGGATGACGCCTTTGCCAAAAAACTGGGTAAATATGAGAACCTGGACGAACTAAAGGCCGCCATTATTGAGAATCTGAAGCAGGGCTATGAAAAACGGGTGGAGCAGGAACTCAATGAGCAGGCTTTTTCCGCACTGATCGAAAAGAAGGATTTTGAAGTTCCGGAGGTTATGGTTGAATATGAACTCGAGAATATTATTGCCGAGGCAGAGCGTTCATTTGCCTATCACAACATGTCCATGGAAAATCTGGGGCTGACCCGTGAGAAGCTCAAGGAAAGATATCAGGATACCGCTGTCAAGCAGGTCAAGCGGCACCTGATTTTAAGCCAGATCATCGAACAGGAAAATATGACCCTTTCCGATGAAGAGCGGGAAAAGGGGTACCAGAATATGGCCGCCAGTTTGAATCAGACGGCTGAGGCTATCAAGGGCTATTATCAGAAAAACAAGGAGAATCTTGAATTTTTCGAGCAGGCCTTACTTGAAAAACAGGCGATCAAACTTATTATTGAAAGTAGTAAGACTGAAGAGGTTGACCCTGAATCTGAATCAGAAAAGAAACCCGATGAAAAAAAATAATGGCCGGGATTGCATCATTAAAAACGCCATGGATCAAACAGTTTTAAAAAGGAGACTATTTTGCCACTGATACCCATTGTAATCGAGCAGAGCAGCAGAGGGGAGCGCGCTTATGACATTTATTCCAGGCTTCTCAAGGACCGGATTATCTTCCTGGGAACCGCCATGAATGATGAGGTGGCCAACCTGTTGATCGCCCAGCTCCTCTTTTTGGAATCCGAGGACCCGGACAAAGACATCAATTTTTATATCAATTCGCCGGGCGGCATTGTGACTGCCGGTCTGGCCGTGTATGATACGATGCAGTACATTAAACCGGATATCGCCACGGTCTGCCTGGGGCAGGCGGCCAGCATGGGGGCCGTATTGCTGGCGGCCGGCGCCGCCGGCAAGCGTTATTCTCTGCCCAACGCCCGGATACTGATCCACCAGCCCATGGGCGGGTTTCAGGGTCAGGCCTCGGACATCGCCATCCAGGCCCGGGAAATTCTCCGGATGAAGGAAACCTTGAATGCGATCCTGGCGCGCCATACCGGCAAGGATTTAAACCAGCTTCAAACAGATACGGACCGGGATTATTTCATGTCGGCTCAAGAGGCCAAGGAATACGGAATTATTGATCACGTGATCGTCAATAGAGACGATCTTGAACGCTTAGATAAAACGGAGGCAAAAAATGGCTAAAAAAGGGGACGAAGGCGATAACCTTTTCTGCTCTTTTTGCGGTAAAAATCAAAAAGAGGTTAAAAAGCTGATTGCCGGACCGGCCGTCTATATCTGCGACGAGTGTATCCAGCTTTGCGGTGAAATTGTTGAAGAGGAAAGCCAAAAAGGCCCGGGGGAATTTGAGCATGCCCTGATCCCTAAGGAAATCAAGTCCATGCTGGACGAATATGTGATTGAACAGGATCGGGCCAAAAAAATTCTTTCGGTCGCCGTTCATAACCATTACAAGCGGCTGGATTCTTCCGTCAGCACCGGCGACGTGGAACTTCAAAAGAGCAATATTCTCCTGATCGGACCCACCGGCAGCGGCAAGACGCTGCTGGCCCAGACCCTTGCCAGGTTTTTGAATGTGCCGTTTACCATTGCGGATGCCACCAGCCTCACCGAAGCCGGCTACGTGGGAGAAGACGTTGAAAATATTATTCTTTCACTGTTGCAGAAAGCCGATTATGATGTTGAAAGGGCAAAAAGGGGAATTGTTTACATCGATGAAATTGATAAAATCGCCAGTAAGTCCGACAACCCCTCGATTACCCGGGATGTGTCCGGGGAAGGCGTCCAGCAGGCCCTCTTGAAGATCATCGAAGGAACCACCGCCAGTGTGCCGCCCAAAGGCGGGCGCAAGCATCCCCAGCAGGATTTTGTCAAGGTCGACACCTCCAACATTTTGTTTATCTGCGGCGGGACGTTTACCGGCCTTGAAGAGATCATCAAGCGCCGGATGGGGTCCAAAGCCATGGGGTTCGGCGCTAAAATCGTCAAGAAAAGCGAGAGCAGTATCGGCGAAACTTTAAAACTGGTTCAGCCCGAAGACCTGGTGAAATTCGGCATGATACCGGAGTTTTTGGGTCGTTTGCCGGTTATCGCCACTTTGGCTGAATTAAACGAGGGGGCTCTGATTCGGATTCTCTCGGAGCCGAAAAATGCCCTGGTCAAGCAGTTTAAGAAATTGTTTGAAATAGAAGGGGTCAACCTGAGGTTTACCGACAGTGCGCTTTCCGCCATCGCCAGAGAAGCCCTGAAACGCAACTCCGGCGCCCGGGGGCTGCGGGCAATTCTGGAAACCTGCATGCTGGACATCATGTATGAAATTCCATCCATCAAGAGCGTTAAGGAATGTGTCATCGGAGAAGATGTGGTGCTGAACAAGGAAACCCCGATTTTACTGTATGAGCAAACCCAGAAACAGGCATGACATAAACGAGGATGATGTTCCGGACGAAAATATCGATTTTGGTGCGGAACATCCACCCGAACGAAAATAAAGTGTGATAAAAATGATAAATATGCCCAAGATCTTAAAGCCTGACGGTCCGGAATCCGCCAGACTGTTGTACCCCCTGCTGCCGCTGAGGGATATCGTGGTTTTTCCCCACATGGTGGCCCCGCTGTTTGTCGGGCGCGATAAATCCGTCAATGCCCTGGCCGATGCGATGAACAACGATAAGAGCGTGTTCCTTGCAACCCAGAAGAAAGCAAAGGTTGATAACCCTTCCGAAAAAGATATCAGCATGGTCGGCACGATCGGCAACGTGCTGCAGCTGCTCAAGCTGCCGGACGGCACTGTCAAGGCCCTGGTTGAGGGTAAGTCAAGGGCCAGGATTGTCCGGTTTGTACCGAACAGTGAATTTTTTCAGGTTGAGGTCGAGCCGGTCATTGAATCGGAAATGTCGGCGGCGGAAGGCGTGGCCCTTTCCCGGGCCATCCTGAAAAGCTTTGAAGAATACAGCAAGCTGAACAAAAATATATCAAAAGATCTGATCCGGAACGTTTCCGCCATTTCGGATGCTTCTCAGCTGGCGGACACCATCGCCGCCCAGTTTTCATTTAAAATTGAAGACAAACAGCGCTTGCTGGAAACGGTGCCGCTGGACGAACGGCTTTCGCTCCTCCTGACCCTGATGAAGATGGAAATTGATATTTTCAGGATGGACCAGCGCATCCGGGAGCGGGTCAAAGAACAGATGGAAAAAACCCAGCGCCAGTACTATCTCAATGAACAGATGCGGGCCATTAAGAAGGAAATGGGGGCGGATGAAGAAGCCGGCGACGAGCTCAAAGAGCTTGAAGAGCGCATCAATCAGAAAAAGATGTCGGAAGAGGCCACCGAAAAGGTCAAGCAGGAACTCAAAAAGCTCAAGCTGATGACCCCCATGTCGGCGGAAGCAACCGTGGTGCGAAACTACATTGACTGGCTGATCAGTCTGCCCTGGCTGGAGATGAGCGAGGTCAGTGGCAATATCGATGCGGCCGAAAAGATCCTGGACGAAGATCATTACGGCCTTGAAAAACCAAAAGAGCGCATCCTCGAATATCTGGCCGTGCAGACACTCATTAATAAAGTACGGGGGCCGATTCTCTGCTTTGTGGGGCCGCCGGGGGTGGGTAAAACCTCCCTGGCCAAGTCCATATCCCGGGCCACCGGCCGGAAATTCGTACGGCTTTCCCTGGGAGGCGTTCGGGATGAGGCCGAAATCCGGGGGCACCGGCGCACCTACATCGGTGCGATGCCGGGCAAAATCATCCAGTCCCTGAAAAAGGCCGGGGTGAACAATCCCGTGTTCTGTCTGGACGAGGTCGACAAAATGAGCATGGATTTCCGGGGCGATCCATCGGCGGCGCTGCTGGAAGTGCTGGACCCGGAACAGAACAACAGCTTTAACGATCATTACCTCGACGTTGATTATGATCTTTCGGACATTTTGTTTGTCACAACCGCCAACACGCTGCCGGACATACCGCTGCCGCTTCAGGACCGCATGGAGGTCATCCGGCTGCCGGGGTACACGGAGTTTGAGAAATACCATATCGCCCGGGGTTTCCTGGTCCGCAAGCAGATTAAGATGAACGGTCTGGAAGGCAAGAATGTCGAATTTTCCAAAAATGCAATTTTAACCATTATTCAGCGCTATACCCGGGAAGCCGGTGTTCGCAACCTGGAACGGGAGATCTCTTCCATCTGTCGCAAGATTGCCCGGGAGGTTCTCAAAAACAAAGAAACGGATGCGTTTACGGTTACCGCCCGGTCGATAGCCAAATACCTGGGGCCACCGCGGTTCCGTTACGGGCAGATTGAGGAAAAAGACCAGATCGGGATGGTGACCGGGCTTGCCTGGACACAGGTGGGCGGCGAGCTTCTTTGCGTTGAAACCCTGGTAATGCCCGGAAAAGGGGAACTGAACGTGACCGGCAAACTGGGGGACGTCATGAAGGAGTCGGCTCGGGCCGCTTTGAGTTATGTGCGGTCGCGATCCGACTGTTTTTCCATCGATGAAAAGTTTTATAGAAAAAATGATCTGCACATTCACATCCCGGAGGGGGCCATCCCCAAAGACGGTCCTTCGGCCGGAATTTCCATGTGCACCTCCCTTGTGTCGGCCATCACCAAACGTCCGGTCTATCGCGACACGGCCATGACAGGGGAGATCACCTTGCGGGGGCGGGTACTGCCCATCGGCGGTTTAAAGGAAAAAATTCTGGCGGCTCACCGCGGCGGCATCAAAAAGGTCATTATTCCCAAAGAAAACGAAAAAGACCTCAAAGACATTCCGGCCTCGATAACCAAGCAGGTGGAGATCATCCCGGTGGAGCATATGGATGAAGTGCTGTCCCATGCGTTGATCCTGGCGGAAGGGGAATGTCTCTTCAAGAAAGCCGATATTCCAATAGAAATAGCTGTGGATGAGGTCCCGCAGCAGCCGTCGATAAACTAAGGATCACCTAAAAGTCGGTGATCCTGTTAGGGTTCAAAGATTCCAGGGTTCAAGTGAAATGCAAATAGGTTATCAAGCTGGGTGCTGGAAAGTTTTAAGAAAAGTTTAGGTTGAGGCTAAGGTGGAAGGATTAAATCTTAACCTGAACTTAAAGTGCTTTTATGATAGCATCCGGGCAAAAAGCGGAGCGTTACCGAACCATGATCCCTTGGCCCCTCGAATCCTGGAACCCTTTGTTTCAATTAATTGTAAGAAGAACCCGAAAAATACACTTGACTTTATAAAGTTGAATTGGTACTCACATCATTCTCGAAGGGCTGTCTGCTGGCAGTTCAGTTGCAATGGGCGGGTAGCTCAGCTGGGAGAGCATCGGCCTTACAAGCCGAGGGTCACAGGTTCAAACCCTGTTCCGCCTACCATAAAACAGCCCGAAGCTGGCTACTTGTGGGCCAGCAGGTAACGGTAAAACAAAATGTTTTTCGGGGTTGTAGTTCAGTTTGGTTAGAACGTCCCGCCAGTGAAGGCGGGAAGGTCGCGAGATAGAGACCAGCCTCATTGATAAAGTATAAATTTCGGGGGTGTAGTTCAGTTTGGTTAGAACGCCGGCCTGTCACGCCGGAGGTCGCGGGTTCGAGTCCCGTCGCTCCCGCCAAACAACAGCGAGCCTGTTGCATACGAGAAATCGGTGTGACAGGCTCTTCTAATTTATGCCCCATTACGTCTACATACTCCAATCCGAAGTAGATGGAACTTATTACGTCGGATCAACGCAAAATATAGAAGCTCGCATCGCCAGGCATAATCAGGGTCGATCCAGATACACCAAATCAAAACAGCCCTGGCAGTTAGTCTATTCGTAAGCGTCCTATTAACCGCTCTTATAGTGAAGGGATGCCGGCGGCTTCTCGATCAATATTGCCGGGCAGCAGCCGGCCGTAGTCTTTTTCATCTGTGACGGGCAGTTGTTCAAAAACGTATTTCAGGTAGGTATAGGGTTCGAGGCCATTCGCCTTGGCGGTTTCGATCAGACTGAAAAATGTCGCACTGGCCTCGGCCCCTCTTGGATGCCCGGCAAAGAGCCAGTTTTTACGTCCCACAACAAAGGGGCGCAAAGCATTTTCAGCGGCATTGTTGTCCGGTTTTAAAAGACCGTCTTCAACATATACGATCAGCCGGGGCCAGTTACCCAGCGTGTAGCAATTGCTTCTCCCAATAAGGACTTGGGTGGTACCAACGGCGACTTTTCGTCCAGCCACTTTTTGAACTGATTTAATACCGGCACGGCTTCACTCTGGCGTAATTGCCTGATTTGGTCCGGCTCCAGTTTTTGTTCGCGGGCCTGTTTTTCAAGCCGATAAAGCTGCCCGATAAATTCCAGGGCGTCATCGGCCAGACTTTTGGGATTTTTACGATTCGAGCGGATCTTTTTCTTGACCTTGATGACCGCAAAGAATTTCCGGCGGGCATGCGCCCAGCATCCCATCAGGCGGATGTGCGGCTTGCCTTCCAGACGATTATAGCCGGCAAA
>JARGFK010000102.1 GCA_029211065.1 Desulfobacterales bacterium | reverse complement strand
TGTATGGGCTGGGGGGGGTAATGGTGGAAATTCTCAAGGATGTCTCCTTTCGGGTCCTGCCGATCTCGCGCAATTCCGCCAAGAAAATGATCGACGAAACCAAGTCCGCCCCGATTTTAAACGGCGTCAGGGGCCAGTATCCCAGCGATAAAAATGCCTTGATCCGTCTGCTTTTGACCTGTTCGGACCTGATCGAAGCCTACCCTGAGATCCAGGAAATGGACCTGAACCCGGTGATCGTCCATGAAAACGGAATCAGTATCGTGGACGCGCGAATTATCCTAAAAGAATGATTTAACAGGATCGGCAGGATTTTTCAGGAGCTATTGAACCACAAAGACGCAAAGGCTGCCTATTTTAAGGGCTGTGCCCACAGGGTAAACAAACCCCTTCGCGCCCTTTGCGTCTTTGCGGTTCAGCTTTGCTTTCTATATCAGTTGGGCGGTTTTCAGGATCTCTTTGATCTTATTCTTTTCCTCTTCTTTTATCGGCAGAAGCGGACTGCGCACATGGCCGCCCTGATACCCCAGCAGATCCGAGGCGTACTTCAACCCGGCAATGCCGAAGGTGGCGGTAACGGTGTTATTGACCGGGAAAATCCGGAAATAAAGCGCCCGGGCAGCGTCATAATCGCCCTTGTCAAAGGCGGTCTGGATCGCGCTGCATTCATTGGGGGTGCAGTTGGCCACGGCAAAAATGCCGGCTTTTACACCCAGCGTCAGGGCCGGATACCAGGCAGAAAGCGTACCGGTCATCAAGTTAAACCCTTTATCAATGACGCTTGAAAACGCCACCAGCTGCGGCACATTGCCGGTGCTGTCTTTCATGCCTAAAATATTGGGGTGTTTGCTCAAGACCTTGACGGTATTAACCGTTACATTGATGTGGGTAAATGCGGTCACGTTGTAGATCATCACCGGAATCTTGGTATGATCGGCGACTTCCGTAAAGAAATTGATCTGGGCCTCTTCATTCATTTTGGCATGATAGTAGGCCGGCGTCAGGACCAGGGCGGCATCCACCCCCAGATCCGCGGCTTTGTTGGTCAGGGCAATGGTTTCCCGGGCCGATTCCACGCCGGTTCCCGCCAAAATCATGCGGCCTTTCTTGGCATGCTTGACGGTCAGCTTGATGAGCTTGATCTTTTCGGCTTCATTCAAATAGGCGGTCTCGCTGTTGGACCCCAGAACCAGAAATCCGGCCAGCTTGTCCTTGTTCCAGCTCTCCATGTTCTGGATGTGCTTGTCATAATCGACGTCACCGTTTTTCTTAAAAGGGGTAATCATGGGAGGGATAACCCCCTTAATCTGTTTTTTTGCCATTAATTATTTCTCCTTGGGTAATAGATAATCATTTATTTCAGTCTACATTGTTATCGTAACAGCAACCATTTATAGTCGCTATGTATAAGACGCTCATGGGCTCCTGTCAAACCATCCGTAAATCCGATCAGACAGTTTCACGGGGCCATTGCCGGCTTCCCCTCACGGCAGCGCAATGTTGCCATTCGCACCGTCAAGGCCGGGTGATGCAAAAAAGTTCATCGTGCCCCAGAATTTCCGCCTGGGCCTTTTTGCCGCTTGCAACTGCCAGCAGCAGGTCGAAAATCTCCTTTCCTTTTTCGGCAATTCCGGATGCCCCGCTGATGATCGTGCCGGCATCGACATCGATGTTTTCCCGCATCTTCTCGAAAGTCCGGCTGTTGCCGGTAACCTTGATTACCGGTACAAAGGGAAAACCGGTGGGCGTGCCGCGTCCGGTTGTAAATATCACCACCTGGGCGCCGCCGCCCACAAAACTGGTCACCACCTCACCATCGTGGCCGGGCGCATCCATCAGGAATACGCCGCCGAGTTTTTTGGGCCTTTCAGCATACGCCACCACGCCCTCAATGGGCTTGGAGCCGGACTTGTAAATACCCCCCAATGCCTTTTCAACCACCGAACTGACCCCGCCGTCAAAATTGCCGGTGGATATCAGGGCGCTGCGGTGCTTGAAACGCGGATCCGACCCCTGATGCCGCAATTTTTCTTCGGTCCGGGCAATGGTTCTATAAATCGCTTCGGACACCACCGGCGAAACCGCCCGTTTGGCCAGAATATGTTCGGCGCCCAACAGTTCGGTTACCTCGGAAAACAGGATGGTGCCGCCCCCTTCCACGACAAGATCGGCCATGGCCCCCACGGCCGGGTTGGCGGCAATTCCGGAAGTTGCGTCGGTGCCGCCGCATTTGACGGCAACAATCAGGTCCTTGAGATCGCAGAATTCTTTTTCCTGATTCAGCAGTTCACCGGCCCACCGTTTGGCAATGCGCACCCCCTGCTCAATGGCTTTGATGGAATCCCCTGCTTCCTGGATCACGATTTTTGCCACCGGTTTGCCGGACGGTTCGATCCCTTTGACAAATTCGTCCGGCGTGAAGCGCTCACACCCCAGCCCCACCACCAGCACGGCAGCCAGGTTGGGATGGTTGCCCATGGCGATCAGGGTCCGGGCGGTGGTTTCAAGGTCTTCGCCCACCTGGCTGCACCCCACTGGATGGCTCAGATACACCGCGCCTTGGATCTGGTCGGCAATCAGCCTGGCAACCCGGTTGGCGCAAAAAACCGACGGCAGGATGCCGATCGTGTTTCTAACCCCCACCTGACCGTCCGGTCTTTTATATCCTTTGAATTGCAATTTGGGATCCTTTCCTATTTTCCCCTG
Organism: Desulfobacterales bacterium; assembly: GCA_029211065.1. Classification (NCBI taxonomy): domain Bacteria; kingdom Pseudomonadati; phylum Thermodesulfobacteriota; class Desulfobacteria; order Desulfobacterales; species Desulfobacterales bacterium. Next base: position 14,282 of record JARGFK010000102.1, on the reverse strand, counting down.
CGACAGCCCATGTTGTGATTGTGAACCCACTCCCCTTTTTTGATATCTGTAAGGGCATACCCGATCTCTTCGCCGTATTTGAACACGGTGGCTTCCGCAGGGATATCGGTGAGGGCAATTTTATGGGCAAACTCCGTATTTTTCAGGATTTTAATGGTTTTTTTTTCGTGGGTGCAGATATCGCCGGCTTCTGCCTTTTGGAGCAGGACCCCGACATTATCCCTGGAATGGATCACCAGCAGTTTCTTTTTCATGGCGCAGCATCCTTATGAAATCCTTTAATTTCGCACGAACGGAAGGTTTTCATTTTACTTGCAAGATTCGACAAATCAGCCTTCAAGGGGAATATCAAACTTTTTGGCCAGTCCCTGCAGATCCTTCACGACCGGGCCGATAATGGGTATTCCCGATTTTATGCGACGGATCGCCGTCTCACGCTCCGGATCACCCGGGACCAGAACCCTGGCATATCCGTCCGCCGGTTTTGCGTTTCGAAAGCGCCGGATCCACTGATCCATATGCGCCTTGAATTCCTGGGCCGGGCGAAACGCATCGATGCGCATGGCGCCGAAGAAATGGCCGATCCCCTTGCCCACCGGTTTTTCCGGCAGGGGCAGGTAGCTTAAAAAAGGCGGCACCCAGGGGCCGTAATTTGCGCCGGAGCATACGGCTGAAAAGATATCGACGATGGCGCCCAGGCAATACCCTTTATGGCTGCCGTGTTCACGGTCGCTTCCCAGGGGCAGCATGGCGCCCCCATTTTTGACGGCAAAGGCGTCTGTGGCGGGGTTGCCGGCGGCATCCTGAATCCATCCGGGCGGCACCGGCGCTTCCTTGCGCATCTGTATCTCCACTTTGCCGTAGGCTGCCGGCGTGGTGGCGAAATCTGCCACAAAAGGAGGCTCCTTGTCCGCCGGGATCGCCACTGCAATGGGGTTGGTGCCCAGCATGCGCTCCATTGAAAAAGTCGGGGCCACCAGCGCGCTGGCATTGGTCATGGAGATCCCCACCATGTCGTGTTCCAAGGCTTCCATGGCATGATAACCGGCAATGCCGTAATGGTTGGAATTGTTCACGGCCACCCAGCCGGTGCCCGCTGATTTGGCTTTATCAATGGCCGCTTTCATGGCAACCGGCGCCACCACCAGCCCCAGGCCGCTGTCCCCGTCCACCACAGCCGTACTGGGGGTTTCATAAACCACTTTTATGTCCGGGGCGGTATTCACCCGTCCGGCTTCCCAAAGCTGAACATAGCCGCTTAACCGCGCGACGCCATGGGAGTCGATTCCCCTGAGATCCGCCGTTACCAGGACATCGGCCGCCTTATCAACCTGATCCTCCCGGCAGCCCATTTTTAAAAAAACGCGGGTGACAAATTGTTTCAAAGCCTGATGGGTATACGTTTTTTCCATATTCCCTCTGTTGTCCTTATTGTCGGATCCATTCAATGAATATGACGGAACGGTCTGTTGCACCGGTCTCATAATTATTTATGCCCCGGGCTTTATAAAAAACATAGGCGCTTTAATCAAGTAAAAAAGCGCCTTTGTTCATTCCGGCATGGAAAACCTGGTGCTTCCCAGCTGAATGGAGGGATTTTCAAACGGCCAGATTAAGATACCGCTTTGCGAGGTCAGAGTTAAGTTAGCAACCTTCTATAAATTAAATTTGTCTGAACCGGGATAAAGCGTATTCAGAAAGCGATTGCTTTCATTAAGGCCCTGCTCGCAATAGTCTTTTAAAAAAGAATGAATCTCCCCCATGAAATCGCTGCCGGCCGTCCCGCTATCGGAATCGATGAGCACCCGGCGGCTTTCACCCAAAGCGGTCAAGAACGCTTTCAGGATTGTTTCCGTATGGGGATTGTTCCGGATCAGGTCCTGGTACAGTTCGAGATCCTGGGCAAACAGGCGGCCGATGAGGTCCAGCTGGGTTCGAAACACCGGGGTGGCAACCCTTGATGCATCCCGGGGTTTAAGGTTTAACTTTTGCAAGGTCCGGCCCAGGGTGATGGTCAGAAAATGCGTCAGCCCCTGTACCACGGCCATGTTGCGGTCGTGTTCAATGGGATCCATGCGGGTGAGCACGGCGCCGCCCGTCTGAAACACATCTTCAAGCCATTCCAGGCGGTCGCTTCCCCGGCCGGGGCAGATGATGATGTTCTGGCCCTGGAGATTCTCCGTGGCAGGTCCAAACAAGGGATGGGTGCCCACCACCTGGGCGGACGGAATTGCCAGCATGGATTTTAAAACGCTTTCCTTGAGTGAACAGATATCCATCAATAACTGGGAAGGGCCCAGGATCGGGCCGATTTCCCGGCAAACGCCCTCAACCGCGCCCACCGGCACGCTCAGCATCACCACATCGCTTTGGCGGGCGAGATTGGCATAGGTCAGCGCGGTTTTACGGCCGGCGATCAGGACAGTGTGTCCGGTCGATTCAAAAAAACATTTGAACCAGCGGCCCATGTTGCCGCTGCCGCCGATAATACCGATAGTGATACGATTCATTTAATTACCCGCTGTCTCAGGAGATGGTCCGCCAGAACCAGATTGACCATGCTTTCGCACACCACATTAATGCGCGGAATGGCGGCGATATCATGCCGGCCTTTAATGGAGATGGTCCGGGGGTTTCCGGCCGTATCAATGGTCTGCTGTTCGATGCGGATGGACGGAATCGGTTTCACCGCCACCCGCATGACGATGTCGTCACCGTTGGAAATCCCAGCCAGGATGCCGCCGGCGTGGTTGCTGAGGAACCCGTCCGGGGTTATGGGGTCGTTGTTCCGGGATCCCAGCCTGGCCTGCGCCTGAAAACCGGATCCGATTTCAACCCCCTTGATTGCGCCGATACTCATCAGGGCTTTGGCCAGATCGGCATCCAGTTTGTCGAACACCGGTTCCCCCAATCCTTTGGGAACTCCCCGGACAAGGATTTCAACAATGCCGCCCACGGAATCCCCTTGCTTTTTCACTTCCTGGACCCGTTTTTCCATTTCAGCGGCAGCCTGTTCGTCCGGACAATAATAGGGGTTTTTATCCATCACCCCTAAATTCCGTTCATGCGCCATAACGCCGCCCAGGGCGATGGTGTAAGCCCACACCCCGATCTGCTCCCGCTGCAGCAGTGTCCGGGCTACGGCGCCGGCTGCGACCCGGCCCGCGGTTTCACGGGCGGAAGCCCTTCCCCCGCCGCGCCAGTCGCGAATACCGTATTTGGCCATGTAGGTAATGTCGCCATGTCCCGGGCGATGGACATCGGCCAGGTGTCTATAGGCCTTGGGGTCGGCGTCCCTGTTGTGAATCATTATCATGATCGGCGTGCCGGTGGTCATCCCGTCGAATACGCCGGAAAGGATCAGGGCCTTGTCCGGTTCCTTGCGGCCGGTGCTGGCCGACGAGCCCCCCGGCCGGCGGCGGTCCAGCATGGCTTGGATCACGGCCTCATCCAGGGGCAGACGCGGCGGACAGCCGTCCACCACCACCCCCACGGCCGGACCGTGGGATTCTCCCCAGGTTGTTATTTTAAATAAGGTTCCAAACGTATTGCCGGACATGGTTTGTTTTCCCCATCAAGTGTAGGTTGAGGTTAAATTTGATTATTTGCTAATAATCTTATTGCTAATAACGACTGAAATAGAAATCCCTCCTCGCCTCCCTTTGGCAAAGGGAGGAATATTCCCCCTCTTTAGAAAAGAGGGGCCGGGGGAGATTTTTACGAATTGTCTATTCAACAATAAGAACCTTAATACCAGCCTAACATCTCGTCACTCACACCTCAACACCCGGAACTCGCAACCCGCAACCCGTAACTATTCACTATCGAACCATTTCACAATTATCTCGCAGATATCCCCTACCGACTGTCCATCCGTATCGATTGAAAAATCCATGGCCGCCTGGTAGTAAGGCGCCCGTTCTTTCAGGGTGGATTCGATTTCATCTGCTGCGCCCCGGGACGTCAGGGCCGGGCGCTGTTCGGTTGTCCGGTCATCCATCAACAGTCTCCTGCGGATGGTTTCCGGCGCTGCCTGCAGCCAGACCAGCCGGCCGCAGCGTTTCATGGCCGCGACATTTTCGGGGTCCAAAACAACGCCGCCGCCGGTGGCAACGACCTGTCCGTCCAGAACGCAGATGGATTTTAAAACCTCTTTTTCACGCAGGCGGAAATAATCCCACCCCTGCCCGGCCACCATCTCAGCGATGGTTTTACCCTCTTTTTCCACCAGCCGTCTATCCGCGTCGACAAATGTGAGCCTTAGCTTTTTTGAAAGCGCATATCCCACGGACGTTTTGCCGGTGCAGCGGTATCCGATCAGAAAAATATTCATATCCGGTACAATTGCGCCAAAACCTGCCAGAACTCCGGAAAGGATTTTTCAACGCAGGTTTCATCCAGGATGATCATGCCGGGAATTTTCAACCCTGCCAGGGCAAAGCTCATGGCAATGCGGTGGTCATCATGGGTTTCGATGGTTGCGCCCCGGGGGCTGCCGCCGGTTACCATCAGATCGTTATCCGTGGCCTTTGCTGAAATTCCCATTTTTGTAAGCTCAGCCACCACAGCCGCCAGGCGGTCGCTCTCCTTGACCTTTAAGTGCGCCACGTTTCGTATAACGGTGGTCCCCTTGGCAAAGGCAGCCACCACCGCCAGGGTCGGAACCAGATCCGGCATGTCGGCCATATCGGTTTGGATGGCGTTAAGGGGGCCGCCGCGAATCCCCATGGCGTCGGATTCTTCCATGATTTCGCAGCCCATTTCCTTGAGCAGCCGGGTAAAACGGACATCGCCCTGGCGGGAGTCTTTTAAAATCCCCTTTACCATAATGGATGCGCCGGTGATGGCTGACGCCGCCCAAAAATACCCGGCCTGGGAAGCGTCGGGTTCCACCACATATGTTCCGGCCCGGTAAATCTGCCCACCCTTTACGGAAAACCGACGGTAGCCGTCCCGTTCAATTGCCACGCCGAGTTTTTCCATGACCGCCACCGTCATATCGATATACGGTTTGGACACCGGCCCCTCGGTCACGCGGATCTCGACCCCGTAGGTTGTATAAGGCGCCGTCAGCAATAAGGCCGAGAGGTACTGGCTGCTTTTGCCGCAGTTGAGGCGCACCCTGCCGCCGCTGATCCGCCCGCCGGCGACATCGATCGGGGGGCAGCCGTCGGCGTTAACCGATTGAACTTTTACGTTTATTTGATTCAGCCCGTCCATCAGATCCTGAATCGGCCGCTGCTGCATGCGGGGCGTGCCGGTGAGACGGTAGGTTCCCCTGCCAAGGGCGGCAAGGGCGGTTAACAGGCGCATGGAGGTGCCGGAGTTTCCCAGATAAATGGGTTCACTGCACGCTGCCAAAGCGCCGGCATTGCCATGAACCAACAGGCAGTCCCTGAATTCCTCGATGACGACGCCCATCTGCCGTAAGGCCTTCAACGTCAGGAGGGTGTCCTCGCTGCGCAGGCTGTTTTCAATCCGGCAAACGCCGTCCGACAGGGCTGCGGCAATGAGGATGCGGTGGGTATAGCTCTTGGAGCCCGGCACTGAAATTGTGGTGTCTTTAATTGCCTCAGGTTTTATTTCAATCATTTATCCCACCGGTTTCGTCTGCTTGAGCGTTCAGCGCGGCATAAACCGTCTTCCGCATGGTTTCAACAGGGGCTTCCATCCCGGTCCAAAGCGTGAACTGAAAGGCCCCCTGATAAACGAACATGGCAACCCCGTCGATGGTTCGACAGCCGGTTTGCCGGGCGTGTTTTAACAGCGCGGTTTGAACCGGGTTATACACAATATCCATCACCAGCATGTCCTTACGGAGCAGTCCCGGCAACAGGGGCATATCTTCGGTTCGCGGGACCATGCCCACCGGCGTGGTGTTGATCAGAATATCGGCGCTGATGTTCCCAAGGCCGCTCAGGGGCTTAAAATCTCCCCCCAGATCTTTGGCCAGACCCTCGCCCTTCTCAGTGCCGCGGTTGATAATCGTGACCCGGGCGCCCTGGTCGATCAGACCGAATCCAATGGCCCGGGCGGCCCCGCCGGCGCCGATGACGGCAATCTCCGCACCCGAAACTTTCGTTTTTTCCATGAGCGCCCTTACGGCGCCCTGACCATCTGAATTATATCCCCGGAGCCTGCCTTCACGGTTGATCACCGTATTGACGGCGCCGATCCGTCGGGACTGGTCATCGATTTCATCCAGCAAGTTCATCACTGCGATCTTGTGGGGTATGGTTACGCTGATCCCCTTCATGTCCATGGCGCGAACCGCGTATAGGGCCGCCTTTATATCAATCACCCTGAAGGCCAGGTACACACCATTAAAGCCGGTCTCGGCAAAGGCCTTGTTGTGCATGACCGGACTGAGGCTGTGGCCAACAGGGTTGCCGAACACGGCGTATAGAGATGTTTGTGCATCGATTTCCATATTCAACTCTGTTCGCTCAAACTGTTTGTCGTGGGTAGGGCTCATAATTTCCAACAGCACGTTCTCTATGCTTGCGCAAGGCGCTACTAAACAGTAAATAGTAACAAATGACAAGTTTGAAATTAAAAGCAGCCTTTCCTTCAGGGCATGTTTGTGTGCCGGGACCTGCATCTCTCTTGCAGGTTCGGCACAGAAAAATAACCCTTTGCGTCCTTCGCGCCTTTGCGGTTCATATTTTTTAATTTTTTAATATTTTAATAATTTATATAATCTATATTAATGTTAAACTTTTAAATATTGCTAGGCCTGAACACTTTTTTGAACCACCTCGGACATGGGATAGGAACCCAGCAGCTTGAGAAAAAGACACAACTTTTTCATGTGGTCCACGGTTTCTTTGACCTTTGTATCGCTGATGTGTCCTTCCAGGTCTACAAAAAAGAAATAACTCCAGTTTTCATGCTTGGATGGCCTGGATTCCAGCTTGACCATGTTGATATTTGCGTCGGCAATGGGTTTTAAAACTTTAAAAAGGGCGCCGGGAACATGGGAGGTCACAAACATGATGGAGGTCTTGTCCGCTCCGGTTTGATGGATGTCGTCCTTTCCGATAACCAGGAAGCGGGTGACATTCCGGGAAGCATCTTCGATCCGGGAGGCCATCACCTCAAGCTTGTAGCTCTGGGCGGCCTCTTGGCTGGCAATGGCGGCGGTCCCCTTCTCGCCGGAAGCTTTGCGGGCGGCCTCGGCCGTGCTGCTGCATTCCACCAGGGCTGCCTGGGGCAGATGTTTTTCGAGCCATTTGCGGCACTGGGCAAAAGCATGGGGGTGCGAATATATTTTACGGACAGCCCCCAGGTCCGTGTCAATGGACAGCAGATCGTGGGAGATGGCATAATAAATTTCCGCACAGATCTTCAGTTCCGATTCAAAAAAAAGATCTAGCGTGTAGTTGACCGCACCTTCAATGGAGTTTTCCACCGGTACAACGCCGTAATGAAAAGCGCCCTTTTCAACTTCGTTGAAAACATCCCGGATGCTTCCCTGGGGTGCAAACGTCACGGAGCGGCCGAAATGATTCACCGCGGCAATATGGGTGAAAGTGGCTTCAGGACCGAGATAGGCCACTCGCTGGGGGGTCTGGATCTCACGGGCCGCTGCAATGATTTCGGTAAAGATGTGCCGCAGGGCATGTTTGCTTAAGGGGCCGTTGTTCAGTGACAGCAGTCGTTTGACCAGCGTGCTTTCCCGGGCGCCGTCCACCAGCCGGTCGCCTTGTTTTGCTTTTATTTTTCCGATTTCGCTGGCCAGCAACAGCCGTTGATTGATGAGATCGAGAATCTTCTCGTCAATCTTGTCGATGTCCCTGCGCAGACCGGTGATGGCAAGGGCCGAAATTCCCTTTGTTATTTGTTCCTGTTTCGATGGTTTGTCCATAAGTTGCCTTTTTATTTGGATCTTCTCTAAATTAGTATCCACACTCATAAGGTGAAAACCAATCGCCTTTAGGCGAAGCAAGTTTTCGGTTATCGTCGAACGATTTGTCATTCCGGCCAACGAGCCGGAATCCAGGGAATAGGGCTTTCGAGGTTTCTGGATGCCGGATCAAGTCCGGCATGACAAAACCCTTGATTTATATCAACCGTTTTTTTGAACACCTCATAACAGAGACGAAGGTGTTTAGCCTTGATCCCTCGAATCTTGGATCATCAATTCATTCAAGAGTGATCCAACTCTACTTTTCCGTAATCGTCTCCTCTATCTTATGTCCGAAATGCCGGCCGGCCGCTTCCGTGGCCACCAGAACCTGATCACCCGGGTTCAGATTAACGATGGACACCGGCTGGCCGTCCGGTGCGGTCAATCGGATGGTTTCGGCGTTCTGAACAATGGCGGTAACGGGTTTGCCGTCCACCAGGGCCGCCACCAGCATGAGGGGGCGTTTTTCAATCTTGATCCGTCCCACCGTGCCCACGGTGGTGTGGCCGTTAAAATCAACGATCAGGACCGGATCGCCGGCGCTCAGTTCGGAAAGATAACGGGTCTTGCCGTCGGGCACGCGCGTATAGGCGTGCACCGGGCCGGCGTTGACCCGGAACGGCCGGGGGGAAACATAGGGGTTGGCAACACTTTCGGCGTGAACCAGAAAGAGCGTGCTGCTGCTGTTTCCCACCAGCATCCCCTGCCCGGGTTCCATGGCGCTGCAGGTGTCCACGCAGACCCGGTCGCCCATGCCCACCGGTTTCACGGCTTCGATCTGGGCCGGCCGCAGCACAATCTGCTCGACGTCGGCCGTGAGAACCGAAAGGGCTTTCTTGAGTTCAGCCGCGTTCCGGATGTCTATCAGGATATGTTTTACGCCCTTTTCCAGAATGCCGAAAGCGGTCTCGGCTTCCGGCAGGCTGCAGACTTCGGCGATGACATCCGCTCCTTTGGCTATCAGGTTTTCCAGCGGAATGACGGTCCAGTCATGGCATTGAAGGATCACACGCTTTTGACGGCTCAGCCGTTTGATTTCGGCTTCATCATCGCCGCTTTTAATCTGATACACCACCACGTCCCTGCCGGGAATAATGTCGCCGTCTTCGCAAATGGTCTGAATCCGGCCAAGGGCTTTTGCTTTTTGTGAAAACCCCTTGGGCAGCATGATGCCGTCGGCCCCGCCTTCCAGGGCTGTTGTCACCAGCGCCTTGTCCCAGGGATCTACCTTTACCCAGATGGTACGCATATTTGTTCCCTTCTTTTGGAAAGAACGGGTTCCAGGGTTCCAGGGTTCGGGTGGTGGGACTACGATCTTCTCAATCTTCCGGATTTCAGCCACGGTCAAGTCCTGATCCCCGCCCCCCGCCCCCTGTTCCTTTTCCATATCGCTTCCCAGCTTCAAGCCTCCAAGCCTTATAGCATATTTTCTGCCGCACGAGAAATACACGAATCGCTATTTCAACATTTCAAGTGCTTCATCCACGCTCTTGTCTTCATGCACGATGGCGCATATGGCTGCCACCATGCGCCGGGGATCGCGATGCTGGAAGACATTGCGGCCGATGGAAGCGCCGGCGCCGCCGGCATCGATGGATCCCTTTACCATCTCCAGGATGTCGCGGTCGGAATCCATTTTGGGACCGCCGGCAATGACCACCGGCACCGAACATCCGGCGATTACTTCCTTAAACGATTCAACCGAGCCGGTATAGGAGACCTTGACAATATCCGCGCCCATTTCATCCCCTACCCGGGCGGCGTGCTTGATCACCTCGACATCATACTCATTTTTGATCTTCTCCCCGCGCGGGTAAACCATGGCCAGCAGCGGCATGCCCCAGGTGCGGGCTTCGTAGCTGACCTGGCCGAAGTCATGGAGCATCTCTTTTTCGCCGCCGTTGCCGATATTCACATGAATGGAGACCGCGTCTGCCCCCAGCTTGATGGCTTCTTCCACTGAGCATACCAGGGTTTTGGCGTTGGGGTGCGGCGACAGGCTGGTTGAAGCGGACAGATGAATAATCAGCCCGATGTCCTTTCCTTTGCGGCGATGACCGGCAACCACCAGTCCCTTGTGCTCCACAATGGCGTTGGCGCCGCCTTCCGAAACCACATGAATGGCATCCTTCACGTTGGTCAGTCCCTTGATGGGGCCTACTGAAATCCCGTGATCCATGGGAACGATCACGGTACGGCCGGTGTTGCGGTTGATGATGCGCTCGGTTCGAATCTGTTTGCCGATAATTGTCATGACCTTTTCTCCTTTTTGACCTGCAAAAAAGGCCGTGTGGACTTTTATCCCACGGCCTTTAAAAACACAAAAACCGCAGGGTTTCCCGATCCACCCGCGGCTTTTTTCGCTCTGTTTATGTTAAAGTTGTTTCAGAGCACCACAGGCAGACCGGTACCGTAATAATAATACCAAAAATAAAATCTGCCTGAAGTTGTCTGGTTCACTGAAAAATTGCCTTTCGTTATTATTTTTTGGCTTTCTTACTGCGGCACGGATGAAATGTCAACTATTTTTTATCAGAACCCGCCTCAAAAACACATCTAACGTCCGATGGCTGCGTTATCTGCCGATTCAAAATGCTCACATACTCCCGTGTATGCTCCGCTTTTTCATCGGCAGATGCCTTGCCCTCGAACCCCATCTATATTTTTGAAACGGGTTCTAAATAAAGCATTGAAGAAACCTGCAGTCCCGCCAGGGGGGACGGGGAATGCGCTCGCGATTCAAGGGTCCAATCCCAGCCTCCAAGCTTCCCAGCGTCCCAGCCGTCTGGCCTATTCCGCCAAGACCTGCCCTTCGCCGGGAAAGATTTCGCGTTTCTCAATTGCAAGCGGCCCCTTGGGCCCCGGCCAGTGACCCGGCATTGGATCAGCGCCCTCCAGGGCTGCAGCAACCGGCTTGCGGTCCTTCATGCGGGGATGTTTTCGCACGTCCGCCGCCTTAACCGGTGCGCTGAACTCGATGGGGATGTTGTTGGGGTCAAAGGCATAAATGGAATGGATAAAGCCGTGGTCGATGATTTCCGACACCCAGACCCCGGCCGCTTCCAGCCGGTTCTTGACTTCCCACAGGTCTTCGTCCCGCTCCACTCCAAAGGAGATGTGGTCAAAGGCAACCGGTCCCTTGACCGGGACGCCGTGGTCTTTTACCGGAATATTTTCCACGTCCGACCACTCGAAAAAGGCGAGCATGTCATGGGGAGATATTTCAAAAAAGTAATGGCGAAAACCGGGCCTCCCCAGACCCGCCATCAGGCGCATCTCCAGAAGGTCCCGCCAGAACCGGATAGTCGCGTCCATATCGCGTGTAACCATCGCCAGATGATTTATGCCGGTGTATTTCAACATTGGATTACCTCAAATGTGTACACATTTGTCACGCTGGGAGGCATGGAGGCTAGGATGCTGGGACGTATGCATATGGAAAGGCTATCAGCGAATCTTTTCATAAAAGCGTCACAGCTTTTTCCCCGGAATGCCGTGAACCTCCCGACTTTTCTAAATCGAGTTTTCAAACAACACAGTTTCAATGCTGAGAAGCGGTCACAAAAGCCTGGATCAGGCCTGAGAGCAAGGCGCAAGCCGATGAAAAAGCGGAGCATACACGAAGTATGTGAGCATTTTGAAGAGGATTGCAACGCTGCTATCAGATCTTAGCCGGGTTTTTGTGGCCGTTTCAATTGGCTCCTGATCATTATGAGCAGCATCTTAAACTGCTCAACCGCCTGGAGGGCATGGGTAATGTTGGCCGGCATAATGATCACCTCGCCGCTGCCGACTTCGTGCGGTTTTCCGCCGATGGAGATCACGGCTTTGCCGTCCAGCACGTAGACCATGGCATCAAAGGGCGCCATGTGCTCGCTGAGGCCCTGGCCGGCGTCAAATGAAAAAAGGGTCACCGTTCCGGTCGCTTTTTTCATCAGGGTTTTGCTCACCACCGCGCCCATGGCATAAGACACATTTTCCGCCAGGTTAAAGGGCTCGCCTTTGACTGTTTCACTGGTTGCGTCCATCTTTTTCTCCTTATGGTCTGTTTATTTCAGGGCGTATGTTTTATCTGAGCCGGTATCTCCCGGTTCAGATAAATGGATTCAACTCTCTGTGTTCTCTGCGGCTCTCTGGTGAACCATCTTAATCTTATGCGGTTATTTCAACTTCATCCCCGAATCGGAACCGAGGCTTTATAGATCGTCATTTTCCCTTCTATGGAATACTGCGGAACCGCTGCCGGAACGAGTAGGGACATCCCCTTGCGAACATCAATTTGCTCGCCGCTGCCGGTATCCGTCAGCCTCCCCTCCCCTTCGGTGCACAGCAGAATCTCCGCACTGCGTTTCCCCCTGCTCCGGTATACACCGCCCCGGGGGGTGCAGATCACGGAAAGTACAAACTCCTCGTCGCTGCTTTCGTATACCACTTCAAATTCATTTTTTTTGACCGGCGCAAGGATGGATACCGGCCGCTCTCTGAAATCTAATATATTCATCAACTCCGGAATGTCCACGTGCTTGGGGGTAAGCCCCCCCCTTAAAACATTGTCGGAGTTGGCCATCAACTCTATGCCGGCCCCTTCCAAATAGGAGTGCATCTGTCCGGCCGGTAGGAACATGGCCTGACCCGGCTCCAGACATACCAGATTCAAAAATAGCGGTGCCAGAACGCCGATATCATCCGGATAGTAATGATGCAGTTTTTGCATCCACTCGCAGCTTTCTGAATCCACTCTTCCCTCTTGGGCTGCGTTGAGGGCCTCCTGAACGGTTTTTTCCCTGCGATCAAAAGAAAGGGTCAAGAGGGATTCGAAAAAACGTTTTAATCCCTGCGAATCGTAAGAGCGTTCAATCTCTTTCAATTCAACCGACAGGTTTTTTGAACAGCAGGTCTGCATGCGGGCGGCGAGATCCTTGACTTTGCGAAAGCCCTTCAGTGCCCGGAAGGGTGTCAGGGCGCAGAGGCATTCGGGTTTGTGATCGGCGTCCCGATAATTGCGCTCCGGTGAGTCCGGCGGGATGCCGGCCCTTTCTTCGCGCGCAAAACCGGCTTTGGCCTGGGCCTTGTTGGGATGGGCCTGGATGGAGAGGGGCTGGGCGGCTGCCAGCACCTTGAAAAGATATGGCAGGCGATTTCCGAAACGGCCGATAGCTGTTTTCCCTAAAACATCTTCCGGATTTTTGGCAATTACATCTGCCAGCGATACAAATCGACCGTCAACCTGCACCAGGGACGGCGCTTTGGGATGCGTTCCCATCCACAGTTCGGCCTGGGGACTTTCTGATGGAGACGGCTTTCCCAACAGTTCGGCTATAACCGTGCGCGAACCCCAGCCGTATTCCTGAATCGTATTTTGAAGGATGCCGATCTTTTTCATTTTCCGACTTTTTCCGTATTTATTAAAGTGCATCCAACGGACTTTGAACACCCATTCCGCCCTTTTGAAGCACATGGGTGTAGATCATAGTGGTGGACACATCCGAATGACCGAGCAACTCCTGTACGGTCCGTATATCGTATCCTGACTCCAGCAGGTGGGTTGCAAAGCTATGCCGGAAAGTATGCGGACTCACCGGTTTTTTAAGCCCTGCTTTGCGTGCCGCAGTCTTGACCGCCTTTTGAAGTCCGCTTTCGTCGATATGGTGGCGCCGCATCTTATTGCTCCTGGGGTCATTGGATATCCGCTCGGACGGAAAGACATATTGCCAGCCCAACTGTCTGGCAGCATGCTTGTATTTTTTTTCAAGCGCAAATGGCAGGTAAGCTTCCCCAAACCCATCTTTTAAATCACGATTATGGATAATCTTGACTTTTTCAAGTTGTTCTAATAAAAAAGGCTTTAATTGTTCAGGCAGCATGACGGCGCGATCTTTCATGTTTTTTCCATAGCGAACAGTAATCTGGCTTCTGTCAAAATCAATGTCATGAACACGCAGGCGCACACACTCCATTAATCGGAAGCCGCAACCATAAAGAAGTTTTGCCATCAACTGAAATACGCCGCTCATTGCCGCCAGTACACGCTTAACCTCGTCCTTGGACATGACAACCGGAAGTTTTACCGGTGTTTTAGCCCGTTCCATATGACCAAGATCGCCGATTTCTATTCGAAGAACCTGTTTGTACAGATATACAATGGCATTCAGTGCCTGGTTCTGGGTGCTGGCTGCAACCTTTCGCCCTGTTGCCAGATGTGAGATAAAGGTTGCGATTTCCTTTTCACCCATATCTTTTGGATGGCGCTTGCCATTGTAGAGTATATATCGCTTGATCCAATTTACATAGGCTTCTTGGTAGTGTATAATCTTTTGTGTAAATTTTAAAATGGTATAAAAAAGGGCGCTTTTCCTTTAAAAGGGTTTTTGGC
>JARGFK010000101.1 GCA_029211065.1 Desulfobacterales bacterium | reverse complement strand
CCATAGAATCACACACGCGAAAACAACGAATGCGGGGACGGCAGAATGGCTAAACAAAATTTACGAAGTCAAATTAAAAAGAGAATCAAAAATAAACAGGAAGAAAATCGGCTCCCGTTGCATCTATGTTTAGAGAGATTTTCTTTCATAATCGCGGTATTTCCGGGCGACCGCCCAATAGTTTTCGGGATGACTGCGCAAGCCCGATTTTTCTTCCTTTGACAGTGGGCGGATGACTTTTCCCGGCACGCCGGCAAAAAGCACACCCGACGGAACGGTTTCGCCGGCGCGGACCAGGGCGCCTGCGGCAACTATGGATTGGGATTCAACCGTTGCGCCGTTAAGTACGACGGCGCCGATGCCGATGAGTGTTTCGGTTTTGATGATACACCCATGCAGGGTCACATTGTGACCGACCGAGACGTAGTCTTCGACAGCGGTGAAATGATCATCGGCGTGCCCGACATGTACAACAGCACTGTCCTGAACATTTACATAGTTACCAATGCGAATGGTATTGATGTCTCCGCGCAGGACGGTTTTAAACCAGATGCTGGAGTTGCTGCCGATATGAACATCACCGATGAGGTCGGCATCCCCGGCTATCCAGGCGCTTTCGTGAATGACCGGTGTTTTTCCGTCGAATGCAATTATTGTCATGAAAAGCCTTTCTCTATAGAAGTTTCGAAATTACTAATGCGTGAGTTTTTCGCGGTCCGAATTGCGGTCGTTGCCGGCGGCCGCCTGATGTCTATTCAATTATGTACTCCTTAATAAATGCGGTATATGTGAAGGATATGTGGCACACATATTTTTATTCGCCTTCGCCTGAATACCCTGCTGCTTGTCGAAGATCCCGGTTTATCGGGGCTGCGGGGAGCTTTATTGTCCGTTAGCATCGGGCGCCCCCCTGCGGGTAGCGTCTAAAATCCGTGCGATCAGCTCATCACATTCCCGCTTTGAAATATAGGGTTTTGTCCGGACTTTTCGTATCTGCATTTCATGGTGCCGTTTTCTCCGGACAGCCGATCTGATTTTAACAATCAGGCTATCCAGTTCATAGGGCTTTATGAGATAATCAAACGCCCCTTGTTTTAAGGCGGCGACGGCGGATGCAACCGTGGCATGGCCGGTCAGGAGGATCACTTCAATCAGCGGCCATCTGTTTTTAATCCTTTGAATGGTCTCTATACCGTTCATTCCCGGCATTTTAAGGTCGAGAATAATCACATCCGGATCGTGGTTCCCCTCCAGGCGGATGAGAGCCTCCTCACCGCTGTTGACACAGGCGGCATCAAAGCTTCTTCTGCGAAGCCGTTGCGCCAGGATTTCAATAAATGCCGACTCATCATCAACCAGGAGCAGCCTTGCCTGGGGTATATTCATTGGACGGTCTTGTTTTCTGAAAGCTTTCCAAAACGGCCGAGCCCATAAATTGCCGCGCCCATAAACACCAGCACCAGCACCCATCCCCACAAGGGCAGGATGTTGATGCTGTTTCCCATCGCCACTATCAATACCGTCATCGGAAGAATGCCTATTGCGGTCGTCCAGGTAAAGGTCCACCAGGAAATCCGGGTCAACCCGGCTGCATAGTTTATCAGATTGAAGGCTATCAATGGAATCAGCCGGCTGAGCAGCAGCGGAACATTGCCCCGGTTCTTTGTCCAATTGTCGATCTTGTCCAGTTTTTTCTCGTCAACGATCCGTTTGACAAAAGGCCGGCCCAGGAGACGCGCTAGGCCGAAACTGGCATAGGCGCCCAGCATGGCGCCCATCCAGGTGACGGCTGTTCCCCAAAAGGGTCCGTAAACCATGCCGTTGGCCATGGCCAGGAGTTCCGCCGGAAAAGGGACGAATGAATGCAGAATCATCAGCCCCACAGAAGCAACCACCCCCCATCCCCCCAGAGACCGGATAAATTCGGCGATGCCGGAACGGGTCAGATGAAAAGAGGGGAAAAACGCCTCGATCAGGGGGCATATATTTATACAGGATAGGGCGAGGGCGCCTGCCGCCAGAACAATGAGCAGTGCAATCAGCCGCCAGCGGGTTTTTTTATGATGATTCGACATCATTGGTCCAAAGAAGGAATCCGTTCTCCCGTTCGTCATTGGATCGGATCGGTGCATTCTTTTTTGAACTGGACAAGCAATGGAAAATCTTCCCGGTTGAACACAAACCGGATGCCGCAGACCGTGCCGTTGGCACTTACGGAGATGTGTGAAACAATCCCCGCCAGGTTGACGGTTCCGCTTTGCAAAGGGATCGGTATTTTCTCTAAGCGTTCACCGATAAAAAACTGGGGGCCATCCTTTTCCAGAACAATACCGATGCCTTCATTGCTGATGTCATTGAGTTGGAACGGATGGTCTTTGAGGGTGATACTCACCGGTTTTAAGGCATACGTCCGATCGTTACTGCGTTTGTTGCGTGCGTCAGCCATCTTACCCTTCCTTTGGTTAGAAGTCATTTCAAAACCCCATCTGAGGCCTGATAGCTGCGTTGTCCCGCATAAAAGCGGGACGCCTTGCTCTCAGACCTGATCCGAGGTTTTGAAATGACTTCTATATATACATCCAGATAATCAAAACCCCCAATGACACCAGCGTCACCGGTAGGCCCACTGCAGCATGCTGCCGGAATGTAATTTTGATTCCATGGATCGCAGCCTGCTCGATAACGATCAGATTGGCGATACTGCCGATGATGATCAGATTGCCGGCAAACGTGCTGGAAACGGCCAGGGTAAACCACTGTGCCGGATTGGCAGCATCCAGAAAGCGGACCAGCAGCATGGTTGCCGGGACATTGCTGAATACATTGCTCAACACGGTCGATATGCCCGTCAGCATCAGGAGGTTGTGCAGATCAATTCCCATCTCAGCCAAATATGTTACCACCAGATGGGGGTAGTTGCCCAACGAAATTGCATGGATCACAACAAATAATGCGCAAAACAGGGTGATCAAGTGCCAGTCCACCAGGCCGAGGATATCTCGGGTTTTCATCCTGCGGCTGCACAGCAGTATCCCGGCGATTCCCACAGCCGAAATCTCCCTCGGCACCGGCGTAAAAAACAGAACCATCAGAATACCGGTAACCGTTATTCCCTTGATGGTCTGCCAGCGATTAAAGGCCGGCATCTTTTCAGGTGGTTCAGCCGCCTGGAAGCTACCCTGACGATGGAATTTTTTCCGGTAGATCAGCAAAATCACCAGATAGCTGCCCATCAGGGCAATGACCGCCGGCGGTCCGCACCATAAAAGGAATTCGGCAAAATCGAGTTTGCCGACCTGCCCGATGAGCATGTTCTGGGGGTTTCCGATGATGGTGGCAGCCGAGCCGATGTTGCTCGAAACGGCCAGTCCGATCAAAAACGGCAGCGGGTTCAGGTTGGCATGTAAAACTGATATCGCCAGGACCGGTGTGAAAGCAAAGCAGACGATATCATTTGCCAGGATAGACGATAACAAAGCGCTCATGACCATGCTCGTCAACAGGAACCACCGCGGGCGGCGCAGCAGGAATATGATACGGGATGCCGCCCAGGTATAAAACCCCCCAAGCCGGAGCTGGGCAGATACCACCATCAGGGCATACAGTAATAGAATCGTCGGCAGATCGATGGACTGAACAGCCTCTGTTGGCGTAACAACCCCGAAAACGACCATCGCAATTGCACCCAAAAGGGCGATGCCGACCCGGTCGATGACCAGCCCCGGGATCCTCCCCAGGGCGACGCCGATATAGGTAACGGTAAATATGGCAAGAGCGGTCATTGATTCAGCACACCGGTTTCACTTATAACCCTCCGACAGACCGCCTCTTGATTCAGTCTATTACAGTCGACAACAACATCCGCATAGGTTGTATACAGATCATAGCGTTCCTTGAATAAATCGGCAAGGCTTTGCTCCGGACGTTTGGCGAGTCCGCGCGTGCTGAAATTATCAATTCGGGATTCAAGTGTGGGCAGGTCGACATTCAGAAAAATGATCATACCGTTTTTTTTCAGGTGCAGCATGGCGTCGTGACTGTAGGCGGCGCTTCCGCCGGTGGCGATCACATAATTGCGATAGTTTAAACCCAGGAGTATGCCTTCCTCAATTTCTCGCAGCGTCATATACCCGGATTGGTCAACGATATCCTGCAGCGGTCGTCCCTGGTCGATTTGAATAAGCAGATCGGTATCAACAAAATCCCGCGAGGTCAGCTTTGCCAGGATGATGCCGACCGTGCTCTTGCCGGATCCCGGCATCCCGATTAAAACAATATTGGATTTATCTTGAATAGGCATAGAAACCCTCAACAACAATTCAGAGATAGAGAGCGTATCGATAAAATCCCCCTGCCGGATGAAGAAAAATGTTGCCAGGACGGCTATTCTTCTTTCCCACAAATTTCCGGATTTGGCAAGAATATATAAAGGTTTCCTGCTCTTATCGGCAAGAAAGGCGCCGACGATGTGCGGGGCGGAGGTGTCCACCATGTCCCAGTTGTTGATGAAGGGGGTATGGTCCAAGTAAATCGGCCGCTTTATTTAATGCGCTTTTGATTGCTTCCAGGGACATGTCTATCCGAACCTTTAAATTCAGTATACATTATTTTCAAATCCGGCTGAAATCGCTTTACGATGGGCAATATCTCAGTTTCACTTTGGGGCAGGGATGATGCAAATTTCTTGGCTTGAAGCAGCCATTTTTTTAAATCAGCATCCGACCGAAACCCCGTCATTTTAAGAATGCATGGTTTTATTTTTCAATGGGCCGAACTGCTTTTATGCAAAGGGAACCCGAAAACTCCCTGAGAAGAGGGGTTTTCTCCAATACCCTTCCCAGCAGGGATACCGTACCTATCAGGGGCTCAGGAATCGATGGATGCAACCAGTCAAAAGGAACAATTTTGATATCCCGGAAGTCTGCTTTCAATAAACTCTGTTGGAAGTTCCATCTGACGAGTGCCGTTTCATCTGGAGATACGTATGGGAAAAATTTCCGAAATTTACGTTCAAAGAAAACTTGCGGATTCAACATATTAGGTTCGGCAAAGCTGATAACACCGCCGGGTTTCAGCATTTAATAACCAAGTGATTTTAAATGTTTCTCAAATACCCGATACCCCCCAGTTGCGCCATCTGTTCTTCGATCCAGCCGGCGCGTTCGATGACATACGGTGATGGGTCCGACACCTTGAGTTTTCGCGGGCTTGGCAGCACCGCCGCCAGGATGGCTGACTCCCATCGGGTCAACCGGGAAGGGGGCTTTAAATAGAAGGTTTCCGCAGCCGCCCGAACCCCATATATGCCGTCGCCGAATTCCGCGATATTCAGATATACTTCCAGAATCCGGTTTTTAGACCACAGCAGCTCCAGCAGGACCGTAAAGTATGCCTCCAGACCTTTTCGCACAAAACTGCGTCCGGACCACAGGAACATGTTTTTCGCAACCTGTTGGGTAATGGTGCTGGCGCCCCGCAGGCGTCCGCCCTTCAGGTTGTTTCCCACGGCATCCGATATGGCAGCAATATCGAAGCCCCAGTGATGGGGAAATTTCTGGTCTTCGGATGCAATCACCGCCAGCGGAACATAAGGTGACATTTTGTCCAAATCAATCCAGCGGTATTTTAGAGCAGCCGACGGCTTATTATGTAAAAAGTTTTTAAAATGCCTTTTCAGCATAAATGCGCTGGTGGGCGGCGAGACCCAGCGAAAACAAAGCACCATTAGTACGGACAGGATAACGGCGGTGAGAATGAGACGCCCCATAAAAACGAGCAGTTTCGTTGTTTTTTTCCTGCTGCGACTGTTCTTTTTTCTATACCTTATCATGTTTTTTATAGCACTGCAGGAATCATTTGGTTTGAATACAGTATCTGATAATGCTTTCGCAGTGAATCGCGGTTGTGTTTAAAAAAGGAATGCCGTATTTGCTCTCGGTCAGGATTAAAGGCAATTCGGTACATCCCAGAATCACTGAATCAATGTTATCCTCATCCAGCATTCTTTTGACAATGGTCAGCAGCTCGTTTCGGGTCGAATCCTTAAAGATTCCCAATTCAATCGAGAATTCCTATTTTTTTCATAATATTTCAGCTCCTTTAAGCATAATTATCCATCGGGGCAGGGTTGGGTCAATCTGAAAGCATGTCGCTTTTGGCTGCTGCCAGCCGTGCCGCCAGAGCGCGGATATGGCGATCGTCGGTTCCGCAGCAGCCCCCCAGTATCTTCAAGCCGAGTTCCTGATGGAGCCCGGCAAGGGCATACCCGAAAGTTTCAGGCGCTTCCGCCATCAGCGCGGCGCTGTTTTCCAGTTCTTCGGGGTTGAGTGCCGCTGTATTGGCCATCAGGCCGATAATCCGCTGCCGGACAACGGATGAAGAGTTAACATCGTGCAGCAGGGCGCTTCTAAATATGGAGGCATGGGTGCAGTTGACCAGATAGGCCAGTGGTTGCGGATCGACCGCGTCGTCGATTGCGGAAACTGCCGTTTTCAGGGGCGTTCCATCCAGGAGTGTGCCATCAGGGCGCACGATAAAACTCACGAGGTACGGTTTTCCGGCGGCGGCCAGGGCCGCTGCAAGTCCGGTGGCTTCGCTGAGAGCCGGCAACGTGGCGGCCAGAAGAAAATCAACCCCGGCTTGGGACAGCTTTATGGCCTGCCAGGAATGAAATTCCTTCGCCGTAGAAACCCCCAAGGCTTCAGCCGGCCGGTAGGCATCGCCGCGGCAGCTCAGGAGTCCGCCGATAACGACATTTCGGGCATATGTTCCGTAGCTGCTACGCAGGGCGTCCAGGAAACGGTAATTGTCTGCGTTTACGTCGCGATGGGCATAACCGGCCGCCGTGATCCGTTCCTGGCTGGACCGCCAGGTGGGCGTTGAAAGCAGGAGCGGCAAGTTGTACTGGGAGCCGATATCCAGATACTGGCGATAAATGATTTCAATGGCTTTTCGCTGAACATCCTCATAGATAAATGCCGAATTGACGATATGGGGATCGAGTTCAAAGCTGCTGCTGCGACGCAGGCGTTCGATGACAGCCCCCTCGGCAAGGATGCAGGGAGATTGTTTGAGAAATTCCGGAAACGGGGTTGAGATCATTTTTTGATAAATCCTCTGAATATGAAAACCTAATTATAACAATCAGCCATATAATAGAAACCTTTGAAAAATGCTCAATTTCGTTCAAGGTCAAGAAAGGCGATCCCGCATTGGCGGGATTAACCGCAGGAATAATTGTGTATTTCGAGGACTTGATGCGCGGCTTCAACGCCGATATGGGGCAAAAAGACTTTTTTAAGATACGTTCTAATCCATATGGACCGGCGTCCTCTTTATAGGCTCCTTTCCCAGCAGGACCATGCCGAATCGTTCGTATTTCTTGTTTCGGGTCGGATCCAGGTCGTGCCAGCGGGCCCGAAACTCATACTCCCTGAGCCATGTTCTGCGAAACGATGCAGGATCCTCGAAAATCATGACCCCTTTTTCGTGGCCGATTAAAACAGCGTAATGCCCTTCGTCGTTTTCGTTGCGCCAGTCGTGCAGGGTCATGTATCTTTCCGCCCATGCCTGCAGCAGCACGATCACCGGATTCCCCCGGTCAATGGATTGCTTCACCTCCCGGATTGACCAGTTTTGTTTTGCTTCCACGCGGAATCCCTTGGACTCGGCAACGGATATCATTTTGTCCACGCGGGTGCCGTCCTTCCCCGTTCCCAGCTCCTTAATCAGTTCATCCTCGCGAATATCGATTCCATAATATGCCATGACAATCTGCAGGGATTTGACGCCGCAGTCATAATCAAAGGTCTGTCTGCCGATATGCAGGTTGATCAAGTTCACCATCTTCTTTGGCTCCTCGGACCATGAAATAGTCCGCATGAATGGATTCCGCAAAGGCCCGGCGCAGCCGGTTGATGGCTGCGACGTTCGGCGTCCGGTCAGGGTTCTTATAGAGACTTTCGTTGGTTTCCTGAATGATTGCCGGAACCCGCCGGCCGGTCCGGCCCATGGCGTTTACGGAGTGTTCGGCGCATACATGGCCGTAAACGGTATAGTATTCGGAACTGTTTATGGTGATTTTGACTTCTGGCAGCCGTTTGCGAAGTTCCGCTGCATACGTTTCGATGTAGACGTCCGGGGAGTAATACAGGGGCGTTTCGTCCAGGTCGGAATCCTGGAAATTCATGAGATCGATCTGGTTGTCCGCGATCCCCCGTGCGGTGACCGTAGAATGCCCATCCAAAAGAAACGCCGCACCGGATTCGATGGCCTCTGAAATTGAACTGTGAAAGGTCGCCCGATATCTCCGGGAGAGTGTTTTGCGCAGGGCGTCGTCCGGTTCCATCTGTGCCTTATAGACGCATTCACCGCGCACATCTTTCAATGGCACGCTGTCGTTCAGGATATCAGGATGCCGGTTGGCTTCGAGGATGAGGCTGCAAAAGGGAAAGACAATATGCCTGTTTTCCAGCAGATCCCGGAAGTCGTAAAGCCAGTTGGTGTACCAGGCCACATTTCGGACCATTTCAGGGAATCTTTCCGAAAGACTCCCCATGGGGATTTCAGCAGGAATCACAATGCCGCTGTGGGGAATAACAACGATTAGTTCTTTAAGATTCAACTTGTTTGCGTCTGTCTTCATTGGTTTTAAAACTACTCCCATCTACAGCCCGATAGCTTCTATCGTTAATCACACTTGCCGATACGTCTGCCTTTAACCACGGTTATGACGGTCATGCTGCCGGCTTCCGGTCCCATGCTCATTTTCGTGGTACCTTCAAAGGAGTCCCCCTTGTAGGTCATTTCACCGGTCATCTTGGCATCCATGCCTTGCTGGGGACAATTTACGGTGTACGTGACCGTATTGCCTTTGGTCCTCATGTTCGCCATCTTGCATCCCTGGGCGTCGGGGGAGGAATCGGGCACCGGGTTTTTTTCATTTAAGCATTGAACCATGGTTTGCGGCGGCATCCCGCCGGGAATTCCCGGCATTTCCATTTTGACGGTAATTTCATACTTGCCCGGTTTAAAGTCCAATCCCCAGGCGGGCGGCATGGCCAACAATATACACAAAACTGAAATTGTGCAGGCTTTTATTAACATAATTTTGAACTCCTTTCAAAGGCTCGATAAATGATCCGGAAGGGTATGAGGAAAATTTCGCGGCCGCAATGAATCCGGCCGTCAGAATTTTCATGAAACTCCTAACTCACTTAAATATGGATGAATATACTCCGTGGACCTGTCAACCGTCAAGATACAAGTTGATTCCTGAAACGCTGCAATGGCTGTCGTTTTCGTACACTTGACAATTAAGCCAGTCCATCATAAGAATTTTTAAAAATAAAGTTATATTAATACCAATCAGTTATGTTGCGCAGACGGGTCATCTGCAGAAAAAATCCACCGACCGAAAATTCAGTCCAAAGGAGGATAAAAGGCATGCTCTTATCGACTGATGGACGCAATCTTTACTACGATCTCGTGGGACCGGCGTCGGGTCCAGTGGTGTGTTTTACGCATTCTCTGGCAGCCGACAGCGGCATGTGGGCCGAACAGGTTCCGGCGCTGGTTGGGGCGGGGTTTCGCGTCCTGCGCCTCGACATGCGCGGTCATGGCGGAATTGATGCCGTGCCGGGCGAATATACGATGGAAGAACTGGCCGATGATGTTGCGGCTGTCATTGCATCGCTGGAGATCGGGCAGGTTCACTATGTCGGGTTGTCCATCGGGGGAATGTTTGGCCAGGCCTTTACCCTCGGACACGCCGATCGGATCAGGTCGCTCGTGCTGTGTGACACACACCCGGCATCTGCCCCGAATGCCAAAGAACTGTGGGCGCCGAGGATTGCCGCGGTAAAGCAGGCAAACTCGCTTTTGCCGATTGCGGACGCCACCATGGAGAGGTGGCTTACCCAACAGTACAAAAAGGCGAACCCCGGCCGCTGGAAACAGATCCGGGATACCGTCGCAGCCACCACACCCCAGGGCTATTGCGGATGCGTGGCCGCCATTCAGAATTTCGATTTCAGGGCGCAGCTCCCTTCCATTAAGTCCCCGGCGCTTGTTGTGTGCGGCGCCGATGATCCGGGTGCGCCGCCCGAAGAAAGCAGGCAAATCGCCGGCCTGCTCCCGAACGCACGCTATGAGGAAATCGCGGATGCACGCCACTTGCCGAATGTCGAACATCCCGGCGTCTTCAATCGCCTTCTGAGGGACTGGCTGAAATCTCGCCGGTAAGGAAGATCCGGTCGGGTGAATTGGAAAGCATACGGTGCTTATCTCCCGATCCGTCCAATATTGTTCTTCGGTCGCCTCTTCGGCAGGAGATAGAACAACGCGATGAGAAGCACGACGGTTACGGGCTGGTAGTCTGTCCTGAACAGCGCCCAGGCAATCAACGTTAAAAACGGCAAGGCAATGGTCAGGATGTGAATACGGAGAATCTCATTCGACCGGAAGGGGAGGAGGATGCGATTCCAGGTTTTGGTTTGAACAAAATCATCTGCATTCGCGATCAGGGCTCCGAGGATCATGGGCCAGAAGTTCCTGGCAAGGTAGGTAACTGGCGTAAAGAAATCCGAGTTGATGAAACCGTTTCTTCCGAAAAGGGAATGGGGCTCCATTTCGGCGAAAACCGAGAGAAAAAGACCGTAAAAACCAAAAAGGTAGCTGTAGCCGTAAAGTGCGAGCCATCCGATGAGCGCCGTGGCCAGGACGATTCCAATTATAAAGTTGATGGGAGAGACACGCTGGAGGAAAGGCAGGAAAACCTCGTAGGTCTTTTTTTCTTTTCCGGCGGTGAGGAGAATTTGAAGTGCGGCTGTGATGACGCATGCCCATGAATACGCAAGCCCTGCCAACCAGGTGCTCCAACAGAATTCCGGAAGCGATTACTTTTCAGTAACGGAAAAAAATGAGGTCAGGCCAAAACCAATCAGACCGGACAGAAGAGAAAATGATTTCATCGCCGACTATTACCGCTATAAATTTAGGGACCGTCGATAGGACTTCAACTCCGTCAGCCATTCAGAAAATCGGACAAACCCAGCCTTTTCAGGGTTTCCGGTAAAGGTGCACCGGTGGCAGGATCCCAGCCCATCAGGGTGTAATAGTTTTTCACCATCAACCCCCATTTTTCCATTACGTTTTTACCCTTATTGGGTCCGTCGACCGGAACGGAGCCATACCGGGCGGAGGGCTGTTCATCTTTAACGTCCATTCCATGGCTCAGGTTAAAGACCCGCAACAGATTGACGATGCGCCGGCCCAGGGTAAAGGCATCTTCAAGGTTCCAGTTCCAGCCGGTGGCTGCGTTGCAGGCTTCCAGCAGCACTTTTGGGTTTGAGCCCACAAACCGGCAGATACCGGTGCAATCGTAATAAAGACCGATGCCGTTATGCCTGGCGTTGAATGTTGAGACCTGTTCATGGGAAAAGTTGTCGGTGGGGGCTTCCAGATCAACCAGTTTGGGTTGAATCGGTCCGCATGTTGCTTCCAGTGTGCTGGTATTGGTCATGCAGGTGTCAAAGAGTTCAAACCATCTACCCCTGTGATCGTGGCCCCTGGGGGCGGAGCCTTTTTGGCCGTAGATGGCCCAGTCGGCGGCTTCACCGCCGATTTTCCGGGAAGCGCGCATAACCCCTTCCGCCAGCAGGTCGGCAAAGTCTCCCTCCCGTCGGGCGATCCGGTTCATCAACGTCTTGACGGAATCCACGTTGCCCCATGTCAGGTCAAGACCGTCGGTATCCTTTGTTGTAAAAACACCTTTTTCAAAACATTCCATGGCCCAACCGATAATCCAACCGGTTTCATTGGTGTCCATTCCCAAGGCGTCGACTTCATTGGACAGCATGACCACCGCTCCCAGATCGGTGTTTCCGATCTGCGGGCCCCAGGCCGCCAGCAGTTCATATTCCGGTTCCTCGCCCACAAACCCCTTGTAAGGGCCTTCCGTGACCGTCACTTCCTTGACGTGCGCCACGGCGCATTTATAGCAGGGCCGCGATTGGATCTTAAAATGGGTTCGCAGATACCGGCCGTTCATCGTTTCGTGTTCGGGGAAAATGTTGGTGGTGTAGTTTTTGACCGGCAGAGCGCCAATGTTGTGCGTATTTGAAAAACCACCGCCGGTACCCCATTTGTAGCGGGGGGTTGTTTTGGAGTGTTCAACCATTTCGGTTGATTTTATTTTCAATAGTTTCGGATCAAAGACACCAAAATTCGGTTTGGATTTGTACGCCACCACCGCCTTGAGATTCTTGGCGCCCATCACGGCGCCCAAGCCGTTGTGGGACGCTGAATGACCGCCGTCACCGACAATGCAGGCATGCCGTACCAAATGCTCGCCCGCAGGGCCGATCCCAAAGACACTGGCGCCGTATTTGTTGACCCCCAGTTCGGACTTTAACAGATTCTCAATTTGGGCTACGGTTTTTCCGGACAAATATTGATGGTTGCCGCCCCGGCAACACCGGTTCCGGCCAGGGGTCCGGTCGTCCAGATAAGCCGGTTCCTGGGATCCGACCATTCCACCCCCGGGGGAACCTCCTGATACAGATATTTGGCACCCAGACCGACGCCGCCTAACCATTTTTCAACCGTCGGCGCATCCAGGTCTTCGGTCCATGTTTTTAGTTCGGTCAGGTCGACCCGTAAAATTTTGCCCGCATATCCGATTTTGGTAATGTCCGTCATGAATTCCTCCTGTTAAGTTTTTTATGCAAGCATGTACCCCTTTTTGGCCATGTGAAATGTCAGGAGAGCATCCAGTCCGTTGTAAATGATAAGGATAAAAATGGCCACCCCGAGGCCGCCTTCTTCCACTGCAAAAATCGAAATCAGAATAATAATCCAGACAACGATAGAGCCGATCAATTCCAGGACGCCGAGAACGCGATGCCCCAGGTAGATATCCCCTGAAAGAGGTAATGGGTATGTTTTTTCAAGCGGTGATCAATGTTGATAAACAGGATGCGGGCGGTGGTACAGATGACGGCATAATGGTTGTACATCATGGTCAGAAAACCATTTCCCAGAAAGACCTCGACAGGGTAATTGGCCGTTCCCTTGGCAATGCGGACCACACTTTCATTGTCTTGCAGCATACGCGGAAGTATCCCGGAGACAGCCTTGATTATTTTCAACTTGAACTTGTTATTCCGGGATTTATACCCGCCTTTTTTGTTTTGGATAAAGATCTCGTTTAAGACGAATTTCTCGGGGGAAAGGGTTTGAAGTTCCGGATAGTCCGTGAAAATGGCTGCATCGGTCCCGGTGCGGGAAGCTTCAGGGACTTTGGCTGCGGCCGCCGCAACCGCCGGTGTTGGGGCAGGGGCGGGCCGGTCGGGTGGTGTTTTGGAAACCGATGATACCGCGATCTTTTTCCCGCATTTCTTGCAGGTCGCGGAGGCTGTTTTTCCGGCAGGTATTTTGTGGTCAGGGATCGTGTAGCTGGCATTACAGGTCGGGCAGACGATATTCATGATGTTCACCTCTATTATAATAAGGAATTGAACTCAGATTGCCGATTTTGTATGTGCAATGCATTACGTATGATGAGGCCATATTATCGAAAGCTGCCTGCTGAAACTCTTTATTTCGTAGGGATTTTATCATGTATATGACAATAACGCAATTCGTTCATCACCCCGGACGTTGAGTCGAAAGCTGGTTGGTCGGTCAAAACGCTTTCTAATTGCCGGGGAGCCGGACTTTGTTGAGATTGTGAAGCGGCAGATTTTGAGGGGAGATTACATTAAATAGCCTCGGACGAACAATGAAGCTCCCCGCAGCCCAGATAAACCGGGATCTTCGATAAGCTGCGGGGTATCAAAGCGGAATTGCGCAGTAGCTTTAACCCGCCTACGCTCAGTTGAACTTCGGCATGGTTCATCTCGACTTTCATCCCTGCTGCCCCGATAAACCGGGATCTTCGACAAGCGGCAGGGTATTCAGGCGAAGGCGAATAAACCAATGGTGATAAGAACACCGATGACATACAGACTGCCAAATATGAGCTTGTTGTGTCGAGCGAGCCACTCGGGCAGGTAAATATCAAAATTGTCGCGTCGATCGGTTGTGTACCTCGCAGCAACGCCGGTCAGGGGGCAATGTCCCCCAAAGACGGCTATGATTATGACTTCGATGAATACGATGCCAATCAGCCAGGACGCTATGATGTATTCGCCACACCAGGCAAAAAAAGGGATGGCAACCACACAGCCTGCGAGAAAAGTCCAGATAACGGAATGAACTACCTTTACGGCTATAATCTTTCTC
The DNA here is from genome assembly GCA_029211065.1 of Desulfobacterales bacterium. Classification (NCBI taxonomy): domain Bacteria; kingdom Pseudomonadati; phylum Thermodesulfobacteriota; class Desulfobacteria; order Desulfobacterales; species Desulfobacterales bacterium. The sequence goes on along the minus strand of JARGFK010000101.1, from coordinate 3,178 downwards.
GAAGATGTAATCATTCACTTTCCATATAATTGGGTACACTAAATCCGTATCGTTTCCTGGCCTCAAACAGCCACCGGAGCCATCGCTGACGATCCCTTGCAAGCTTTAAAAGAAACTCTTTTTTATGGCAGCGATGGGTGACATGCCAAACGTATCCCATAATATGATGTCGATTCGCCCTGGGCGTTTCATAAGTAATTAAGGGGTCAGGTCTCAACATTTGACAGAAAGAGCCTTTTTACAAACTTTTCGATAGTTTCCTGTCCAATTTAAGTTTCAGCGTAAACCGTTTATACGCTTATGTTGTCGCCGCATCTCAAATGCCGAATTACGCACCGTTTGTTCTTAGTTTTTCACCTGTGTGTTTACGCAAAGGGATGGCTTAATGTTTTTTGCTGCTATTAGGTTTTGTACAAATTCTGTTAATGTGAAATCAAAGCCAATATATTGATTATTGTAAAGTGTTGAGACCTGACCCCGATGTCTTTAACGAAAAATTAAGCGGCGGGCGGTAAGCTGCAACCAAATCTATGGGTCTTAAAAACGTCAATGACCAAAACTGCCGAAAATGGCGTGGCTTTAGCCCGTCCGACTTCAATGATTGGTTCTACAACTCAATGCTTTTTTGGCTCCTTACAACGCGAAAATCATTTACACTCTTGTATCCCTCGTGCCATAGAGACAGCGCGAGCTCTTGAGAGCTACCGCCAGAATCCACGATTGTTCGCGCCGCAGCCAAATGCCTCTCGGCCATCTCTGAGGCAGAAGCCTCTTCATCGAATATAGCATCGGGTTTAACAAGGCAGAGATGCTCAAACCACGAGTCTGGTCCCGTCTCCTTGTATCCCATAATTGATGGCATGTACCCGCCACGACCGCCATAGCTGCCAGACTCGTAACGAAAGCGCCCAGGTGGGAGGGAAGCCTCTTTCATTTGAGCCTCTTTTGCCTCACAGCAACGCTTATATTTTTTGCCACTACCACATGGACATGGAGAGTTTCTTCCTATTTTGGCCATGCCGATGTCCCCTGAATATGCCGTAATCTTTCCATTATTGCATGCAGCATTTCTTATACTTTAAACCGCTGCCGCAGGGACATGGCTCATTCCTACCGACCTTAGGCTTTTCATGCACAACGGTCATATTGCCAGAATTTCCCATACGAGGCTGAGATGTAAAGGCCTTCGGATTTAACAAATACTCAACCTCACACATGTCCTCAGGTTCATCAGGTTCAAATCCTCCAACAAATATCCAACCGTTTTTATCACAGAGTAGCGCAATTTGCTGTAGTCTTTTTTCAGTTTGAACCCGGAATCTTACCGGTCTTTTTTCAGTGCCTAATTTTGCCATAGAGTAATCTTTCTAATTTTTCTCCGAGCATAACGTTTTGAGTTCACTCTAATAGGGCGGCTCCGCCGGCCCATCATACCCGCACATCCCCAATCGAGGTGAGTTCACCAACGCAATTGGATCCCCGTAGCCGGGGGCTCTTGCCAACCCCATAGTTTTCAAATCCCAGCAAGTCCATCAGCCGATCAAAATCAATAATGCCTTTTCTTTTTCTGGGCCTCTGGATTTCATTATATCCGCAAAACTCCCATTGTTTGGGATGCTCTACCACGCCGGCACGAACCATTTTTCGTCGGTTCCCTTGATAGGCCAGTTTTAAGGGGGAAAGCGATGGATTAAGACTGGGTTAGAGACGTTTTTAAGGCATTTTATTTGCAATGTCAATTACATACCGTGACCCGGCCCCAGCCCCGCACCCAGCCCCGCCAGCCCCGAACCGCCTGGTTCGGCATCGCCGTTTATCTCCAATTTGGATCTTTACAGTTGTTACTCTCTTTAAAAATGGGTTTCACTATTTCTTCACCCCAAATCTTTTTTCCAGCTCGTTTGGGGTTTTCTATGAAAGCTTGATTCCTCTCTTCAAAATATAGATCGATTGCGAGTTTACAATCTTCAACCGATTGATAATCGCTATTATGGATAATGGCTTTTGCCATGCCACTGAAAACAGATTCGATGACATTTAAAAATTGTGCGTTAGATGGAAGAAAGGCCAAGTTCACAATAGGGTTATTGATTTTTTTTCTGTATTCTGGGTCGTTAACTTTCTTGACTTTCTCGTAAAGCATCTTTGATGCATGCCAAGAAGCAGCATCCCAGGAAAAAAATATACGTTCTTCTGTTGAATATTTTCCGAGAATAATTTCCAATAATTTAATCATTTCAGCTGTGTTTTTTTTCTCAGAATAGAAGTGCGTAACTTGATTTGTGGATAACTCAAGAGCTGCGGTGCATATGAGGCTTCCTTTGCATTTTTGTCTTTGAGGCACTGTCTTTATCTGGTCTTTGTAAGTGTGGCTTCTTCCTCCCTGAATTTTTATTGCAAATGGACCATACTCGTCTATGGAAAAGAATTTTTCTTCTTGGCGTAAATTTGAAAGTATCTTTGTGATTTTTCCTAATTTTGCGCGGTATTCAGGATCGGGACTTGTTAAAACTTTTCTTGCTTTTTTAAATGTATAGCCGTCTGACCGGACATATTCAGACACCGTGCTTCTCGATATGTTCTCACCATAAAACTTCCTATAGGCCTGTGCTAAGGTTTCTAAACTCCATGAAGTTCTATTTATTTTATGAAGAGACGGTGGTTCATGGATAAGTTTAATCAGCCGTTCTTTTTTTAACTTGATACCATCAACAAGTTGATTGCAAACTTTTCTTGACCTTCCTAAGTCAAGATATTCTATGCCATTATTCAAGTAAACCGATTGCCATTTTTTTATAGTTCTACAGGAGCGCTCAATTTTTCTGCTAATTTTTGTTATCTCAGCGCCCTTATGTAATTCTAATAATGCAACAGCCCTTTCCCATTTTCTTCTATTGCTTGACAGCCTCCATTCTTTCAGAACCTTAAGGTCTTTTTCTGAGATAGTTTTTATCACCCATTTATTGAATCTTCTTTTTTCATAATCGTTTTGTTTCCGCCAATTATTATAAAGAGAAACAAACTGAGAGTACTCATATCCAGGAGGATTAACTTGTTTGTATTCTTCCCATATATTTTTAAGTGCTATGGGCCCTTCTCTTAGGGCTTACGCAAAAATTAATTCACATTTTCACTGGAGCAATTGAGTAGTTCCAGTTAGGCCGTTGTGTGTAATGCT